>CAZDTM010000012.1:4156-16338 GCA_964508385.1 Candidatus Woesearchaeota archaeon
CTTATGAGCAGAGCTCTACCATTCTGATCCTTGTAGCAACGTAGTAACCCCCTCGTGCACAAGCTTTTTAAAAGGCAGGAAAATAAGACCCCTATGAAGATGATCAACAATAGAATACCAGGACATGAAGTGAATGAGCTCTTCCTCAAACGATGGTCTCCACGGGCGATGTCTGGAGAGGGTCTTTCTGAAGAGCACTTGATGTCCCTCTTTGAAGCGGCACGCTGGGCCCCATCTTCATACAACAACCAGCCGTGGAGATTTATCTACGCTAAGCGGGAGACGAAACAGTGGAACGCCCTTTTCAGTCTTCTTGGTGATTTCAACAAGATGTGGGCAAAAAATGCAGCAGTGCTTGTGGTCGTTGTTTCAAAGAAAGTGTTTGATCACAATGGAAAACCTTCACGCACACACGCCTTTGACGCTGGAGCGGCATGGGAAAACCTTGCTCTGCAGGGTTCAATCATGGGCCTGGCGATACACGCTATGGAGGGTTTTGATTACGACAAAGCACGGCACGTTCTCAAAATTCCTGATGAGTACGAGATCCAGGCAATGGTTGCCATTGGAAAGCCGGGAAAGAAAGACGTTCTTTCACCCGACCTGCAGGCAAGAGAAGTTCCTTCTCAACGCAAACCCCCTTCTGAGTTTATATCTGAGGGGACATTCAAAGCATAGGCGCCACGATTGTGCGCGAATCGATCAACGCGCACTCTTGAATGAAGGCGGAAACCCATAAAATTTAAAAATATCAAGTAAACAAAATGGACAAGCAAAGAAAGCAGAAACACAATAACACTTCCCGCGATTAAAATGACGAGCGACAGTACCCAAAAAGCAACGAAAAAGGAATTGCAGGAAAAGGTTGAAAACCTGCAGAAAGAATTAGGAGAAAAGATAAAGCTTGTCGAGGAAAGGCTCAATCAATTAAAATATCTGCAAGCTGATTTTGATAACTACAGAAAAAATTTTGAGAAGGAGAAAGAAAAAATAATAGAGCTGGCAAACGAAAACCTGATGAAGGACCTTTTAGTGGTAGTTGATGATCTTGAGAGGGCTTTGCAGTCAATAGAAAATGAAAGAAACAAGGAAGGTTTAATCATGCTTCATAAAAACCTTGTCAAAGCACTGGAAAATCACGGACTAAAAAAAATTGAGGCGCTGGGAAAAAAATTCAATCCTCACCACCACGAAGCACTGTTAAAAGTAAGATCAGATAAGGAAGAGGGGATAGTTGTAGAAGAGCTTCAACCAGGCTACATGCTGAAATCAAAGATTATAAGACACTCAAAAGTAAAAGTGGCGGACAATACACCTGAGGGGGATGTTAAACATGGCTAAGGAAAAAATAATCGGGATAGATCTGGGCACGAGTAACTCGCAGGCTGCTGTTATGCTTGGCGGCAAGCCGACAATAATTCCTTCAGCAGAGGGTGCAACAGTCGCAGGAAAAATGTTTCCTTCTGTAGTTGCTTTTACTAAAGATGGCCAGCTGCTTGTCGGAGAGCCGGCAAAAAGGCAGGCTGTGACAAACCCAGAAGGAACGGTCATGGCCGCAAAAAGGAAAATGGGAACTGATGTTACCTATGAAATCTATGGCAAAGAGTACACCCCGCAACAAATATCCGCATTCATATTGCAGAAAATTAAAAGAGACGCCGAGGCATTCTTGGGAGAAGAGATTAAGAAAGCGGTTATCACTGTTCCTGCGTATTTCAATGACAATCAAAGAACCGCAACAAAAGATGCTGGAAAGATCGCCGGTTTAGAAGTTGTAAGGTTGGTGAATGAGCCAACCGCCGCTTCTATGGCGTACGGCCTTGACAAAGTAGGCGAACATAAAGTTCTCGTCTTTGATTTGGGCGGCGGGACGTTAGACGTTACCATAATGGAGTTTGGAGATGGAACATTCACCGTTGTATCGACGTCTGGGGACACGCAGCTTGGTGGGACTGACATGGATAATGCTATCGTCAGATGGATTGTTGAAGAATTTAAGAAGCAAGAAGGGATTGATGTTGGCGAAGACCCAACCGCAATGCAGAGAGTAAGGGACGCTGCTGAGAAAGCAAAGATTGAGCTGTCAACAGTGATAGAAACAGAGATTAATCTGCCCTACATAACGGCGACGAACAAGGGACCAAAGCATCTTGCGACAAAAGTGACAAGGGCAAAGTTAGAGCAGTTGATAGAGCCGATCATCAAGAGATGCATACATCCGGTCGAACAGGCCCTGGAAGACGCAAAATTGACAAAAGACGGCATTAAAAAAATAATCCTCGTTGGCGGTCCTACAAGGATGCCGATAGTCCAGAAATTCATTGAAGAGAGGGTGGGAAAAAAAGTCGAAAGAGGAGTAGACCCCATGGAGTGTGTCGCGACAGGTGCGGCAATACAGGCGGCTATTTTAGCAGGAGACATAAAGGATATTGTTTTGCTTGATGTCACTCCGCTAACATTGGGCATCGAAACTCTCGGAGAAGTAATGACTCCCCTCATTGAGAGGAACACAACAATCCCGACAAAGAAAAGCCAGACATTCTCAACCGCTGCCGATTTCCAAAATGCTGTAACAATTCATGTGTTGCAGGGAGAGAGACCGATGGCGAGAGACAACACAAGTTTGGGCCAATTCAATTTAATGGGAATCCCGCCCGCTCCCAGAGGTGTGCCGCAGATTGAAGTTGCGTTTGACATAGATGCTTCAGGAATTTTGAATGTTTCTGCAAAAGATTTAGGAACAGGCAAGGAACAGAAAATGACAGTTACTGCTTCAACAAAGCTTTCTGACAAAGAAGTTGAAAACATGGTGAAAGAAGCGAAGGAACATGAAGAAGAGGATAAAAGAAGAAAAGAAGAGGTTGAGGCAAGAAACAATCTTGACTCGTTAGTATACACCGCAGAAAAAACGCTCTCTGAGGTGGGCGATAAGTTCAGCAAAGAACAGAAGGACGGGATAGAGGCTGCTTTGAAGTCAGCAAAAGAGGCTCTGCAAAAAGATATCAACACCATGAAGAAAGAAACGGAGAATCTTCAAAAAGTGTTGCAGGAAGCAGGAACGACAATGTATCAAGAAGCAGCCAGAAAATACGCAGAAGAGCAGGAAAAACAGGGTCATAAAGCCGGCAAGGAAGAAGACGGAGAAACAAAAAATGCAAAGAAAGGGGGTCAGGGAAATGTGATGGACGCTGACTTTAAAGTGGAAGACGACGAGAAGTAGTTTCTCGAAGTTGAAGACTAAACAAATCAGCAGTACACGTGGTTCATATGGCAAAGAAAGAGTATTATGAGATGTTGGGCGTTGGCAAGAATGCAAGCCAGGAGGAGATAAAAAAAGCCTTTAGGCAATTAGCCAGAAAGTACCATCCAGATGTTGCAGGCAAAGAAAGCGAGGAAAAATTTAAGGAGATCAACGAAGCCTTTCAGGTTTTAAGCGATCCGCAAAAGAGAGCGCAATACGACCAATTTGGAAGCGAGGCATTCAAGCCGGAAGATTTTGCGGGTTTTAGATGGCCTGGTTTTGATGAGCTGTTCAGAGATTTTGGTTTTGGCGATATTTTCGAAGTGTTCTCTGGGTCGAGAGAAAGAGCAAGGACGAGTCCAAAAGAGGGAGCAGATTTAAGGTATGATGTGGAGATAAGTCTGGAAGATGCATTTCAAGGAGTGACAGAAAAAATAGAGGTCCCTTGTTTTGCCGCATGTAAAGCCTGCGAGGGTACCGGAGCGAAGCGAGGTTCCCTAAAAAGCTGCCCTCATTGTGATGGCAAGGGGGAGGTAAGGAGAATTCAAAGATCGGCATTTGCGCAAATTGTGAATATTACAACGTGCAGCAAATGCGACGGCTCAGGACAAATAAGAGAAAAACTATGCGAAGAATGCAGAGGAGCCGGAAGAGTAAAGAAAACAAAAAAGATAGAGGTCAAAATCCCCAGAGGAGTTGATACTGGTTCATATCTGAGAATCGCTGGCCAAGGAGAAGAAGGGTATAATGGTGGTCATTCGGGTGATTTGTATGTTGTTATTCAGGTAAAGCAGCACCCCCTATTTGACCGGCATGAAAACGATGTGTTCTGTCAAACAACGATTTCTCTTGAGCAGGCAATTTTTGGCGGTGAAGTAGAAGTTCCCACCATAAAAAGCAAAGCGAAAGTAAAAATCCCTGCCGGAACGCAAAGCCACACCGTTTTCAGATTAAAAGGCCAGGGAATGCCTAATCCGCATACGTCTAAAAGAGGCGACCAGCTCGTAAAAATAGTTGTTAAAATACCGGAAAACTTGAGTGAAAAACAAAAGAGGATGCTGAAAGAAGGTATAGACGCAGGAGAGGAAAAAGGTAAAACAACAAAAGGATTCTTTGACAAGCTGAAAGAGTATGTCTGACGAATCTCCGAAATAAGGTTGATGGCGCCGCCAACTTTACCAACCACTGTTATTACAGAAAACTATTTAAAATCAGTTATCCCAAAAAGCAAGTGAAAAAGAGGGAGAGAATGCAAAAAAAGACCGTTTTGATGGCTTTTGCAGCGTTTTTTGGCGTCATTGTCCTTGTTCTAGTCTCTTCAACGTCAACAGCCCAATCCCAGTTTAGCGCCCAAAGAGGATTTGAGTGGCTCGCAGCTCACTGCCAGAACGGAAACTGTAGAAGCGATATCATGACCACGGCATTCTACACCCTCGCCATGAAAAACGCAGGACAAACAGATTATGCGAACCAAGGTTTAGACTACATCAAATCACGAAAAGACTCACGAGAAGGATGCTGGCCAACAGGGGGCTGTGCAGTCAAGGACACGGCGTTCGCACTGTGGACCCTCAACGCCTTCGGGATTGACACCTCCGATGGAGAGGCATACTTGCGCAATGCGCTCTCTGTTGCTGACGACCTCCGGGACTACTGGTACCTTCAGGTAATCACCACCAACAATAACACGTGCACAATCGCTTACAATCTTGGCAACTCCACACAAACGGCACCAGTGCGGGTTGACGCAGGAACTTTCCCAGACTGCTCAGGAAGCGTGCCAACCTTCTTTGATCTCAACGCATGCATCCAGCCAAACCTTCTTTCATCGCACCCTTCATTAGAGCTCGACATCGATTGCAATACGCTCGGCCCCTCAACCATTCTCTCCATCATCTTTGTCGACGGCAACTCCTATTACGTCATCGATGAGCAGCAAGCGCCACGGCAAAAAACAACAATCCAAAACGGGTGCTTTGGTGCAAAAAAACAAACGCCATGTGATTTGGAAACCTCAATGTACACCAACTGGTTGCTCTCAGCCATCGGATCAGACACGACCGTTCTCCTCTACAACAAAAACAACGCAGATCCTTTCAGCACAACCCACAATTCACTGCTCTCTCTTTCTTCAGAGGGAGATGCGCGCACATCATATATCGAGAATCTCGTCAAGCAACAAGACGCTGATGGAAGCTTTGATGGGGACGTGTACAAAACCGCCTTCGCCGTGCTTGCTCTGGTGCAAAGCAGCAAAACACAAGAACTGACGTCAGCAGTCAACTGGCTCAAGACAAAACAAAAAGAAGACGGCTCGTGGGACACAAGTGAGCTGAATACTGCGGTCACCCTCTACTCGGCATTTACTGGTGAACCGGTTTCTCTCCCGCCATTGATACCGCCCGCAACACTGCCTGAAACGTTTGAAAGTTGTGGTGATGGCATATGCTCCGGCACAGAGAGTGCTCTGAGCTGCGCAGCAGACTGTCCAACGACAACACCGGGCTGCAATTTCAATCTGATCTGCGAGTCATACTACGGGGAAACATCAACAAACTGTTCTTCCGATTGCCCGGAAATCCAGGAAACATGTAATTACGATCAAGTCTGCCAGCCAGAAGCGGGGGAAACCTCTGCAAATTGCCCCTTGGATTGTGCGCAACAAAGCGGAGAAGAAACTCCAGCGCCAGAAGAGGACGAGGGAGGATTCCCATGGCTCACCATCTTCATAATCCTCATTGTGGGGCTCCTCGCCTTCTTGTTTATGAGATTCAGGCGCGCCGCGAGCGGAAAGAAAAAACCTGCAAGCCCCGCCACAGCAGGACAAGCACGATGGTTCCCCCCCTCACAACCCCCAGCCACGCCAGCGCAACCAATGACCGCGAGACAGTCCTCGCGCCAGCAGTCCTCCTCCATCGACGACGAACTTGAAAAATCTTTGAAAGAGGCAAAGAAGCTCCTCAAGAAGATTTAGTTTTCTTTTCAAGGACAGGGGGAATCTAATGAACCGAAGGTGGGTATGGTGGTGTCTTCTCGTTCTTCTAGTTCCATTTGTCAGCGCAGAAGCATCTCCTCTTTCTCTGCTCTTGCTTTCGCCAGCCCACACAACAGGAGAGACCGTTCAGGCGTTCATCACTGCAGAACAGCCAGCGCAACCGATCACGCCACAGCACATCACTCTTAGAAATCAACAGGGAATGAAGCAAACGATGTCTCCCTTTCTGACCGTCATCAACGCCACGACAACACTTCTCACCTTTGATCTCGAAACATCCCTGCCCAGCGGAATCTACGTCCTCAGTGTCGACAATGTTCTTTTTTTAGTTGATAACGTGCTCAAGAGCTTCTCTTCGCAGACTGATCTCGCGGTAACGGCGTCGCCATATGGCCTGTCGTTTTATCCTGCGGGCGTTGTCCTTGTTGGCGACGCACTGACGATCACCGTAAAAAATAGAAAAGAGCGGACATCCGTGAATGTCACAGCACCAACGTTCCTCCTCCATTCATACAGCATCGAAACAACACTCAATCAGGGATCATCAAAGTCATTCTCATTCAGAGTAGATGAAAATGCTCTCAGCAAAGAAAACATTTCAGCCAGCACCATTCTCTTTTCATACAGCAACAGGTCGTACTCTGTTCAGATGTTCATTCCACCCACAGCCACACCAACAGAAGCACCAGAAGAGCAGTCACAAGTTTCTCAGAAAGAGAAAAAAGGACTCTCTTTTGTGGCGCCCTCTCCCTCGCTCAAGCGCACGTTGGAACCAACACAAGTTCTTCAGGGAGATCTTAGTATTGCAAACAACGGACCTGAAGAAGTCAGCAATATTTCCATCGCGCTCACAGGAAATCTAAAAGACATCGTGACCGTTGACCCTCTCCATATTAGCTCCCTCGCTCCAAATAGCACGGCGACCCTGACCATCATTGTCAATCAACGAAGAGAACCCCTCCTAACGCAGTACACCGGCACAATAACGGCTTCAACGCTAAAAGAAACACTCACATATCCCATGGAGTTTATGATTCTAATCCCAACAACAGGACCAGCACAGCAAAGCAACGAGTCAAAACTCTTCACGCAAAAGAAAGAAGAGCAACCAGCAGATTTCACATTCACAGCATTCAATCTCTCGTCAACAGAAGAGAAAGAACCGCAGAAACCGGCTGGCGCCCTCATAGTCCTCATCATTCTGATCATAGGCGCGATCATCTACGTTCTTGGCCGGAAGAAAGTTGTGAAGCGCGTCCCCTTCACGCAATACGTCGGTGATTTGGAGCGAAAGAAAGGTTAAGAAGGCGCCTTTGAAGCGTTCTTTTCAAGGATCATATTGCGGACGCGGAGCTGCTTGACGATCATGTCGTAGTAATGCAGGCGAGCCGCAAGATCATTCAGAAGGTTATTCATTTTCGTCGCATCAAACTTCAGTTTTTCTGGTTTCACGATCTCTAGAGAGCTTGGCATGAAATCAAAGCAGAAACCAAAGAGCACATCAAGATCATCAACATCAAACTCGCACTCACAGAAAGTTGTCCACAGTTTTTTTTGAGTAGAAGAAGCAATTTCTTTTCCAGCTTCATCTCTAACCGGCGCTTCTTTCACGGGAAACACCTTGGTCGTGACGTGGCGCAAGAGGGTATGCTCTTTCAGTTTTTGCTCAACCATGTTGATTGCAGTTTGGACATGTTCAGCTGGAGCTCCGAGAATTTCGATAATAGCCCTGGCGGTGTAAATTTCTTTCATGTTGATCTCCGTAGCAGGTAGTAAGCAAATGCACCAAGCACTCCGAGAGCGACAACAAGACCGCCATATCCAAAGAGAGGAGCAGACTGCGCGGTGCGAACAGCAGCCCCCTGGACTTTAGTTCCCTTACGCGAAGAAGAGTTCATGGATGCTCTGTCAGCCGTACGCTTTATAACGCTTTCGGATTCAGCACGTTCAGGGGATGAAGAAGCCTGCGAAGGAAGAGTACTCGCTTCATGTTGACTGCACGAAGAGGAGTGAGCAAAAGAAACGATCCGGCTTCCCTTCATTCCAAACCCTTCAGCTACAACGGTGTAATTTCCTTCGGGATATTTTTGATCGCAGTTGAGCGGGGTAACAACAGGAAGCGTGACATCATACAGCGTATACTTTTTCTCAAACGTAGCAGAACTCTTTTCTCCCAGCCCTCCAACAGAGACATACACGATTTTCCTGTTCGTATTTCCCTTGTACACTTCCAAATGAACCTGAAAAATCGTTCCAAAGTGCAGTTGTCCTGTGGGCTCAATGTCTTGAATCGTGACATAGCTCGATTCTCGTTCATTCTCTGGTGCTGCAGTTTCATTATCTAGGGAGTTCTCTCTGCCGGGTGTAGGAGCAGTAAGATACAGTCCCTCGTCAATCACCGACCATGACATGCCCATGCGACTGTCTGTATAACTGACGCGATCAAGCAGCGTCGTACCATACTTCAAAGAGAGCTCTTCATAGCCGTTATTGTTGAGCAGGCTCTCCTCATTCAGGTAGACAACAAGATAGCCTCTGTATGGAATGAGTGTGTCTCCCATCACGTGTGCATTAGAGAGAGTTACACAATGTTCTCCTTTGTCGCACATTGTTAACCCCGCAACATCAACAACCTGCCCTTCATTATGCAATTCCACCCACTCGCCATCAGGCATGAGGGCGTTATCATCGCCAGCCGGATCAGGAAAGAGTTCATGAATGGTCACACCGCCGTAATCTGGCGAAGAGCTTTGATTGCCTCCCCCTGTTTGATTTCCTTCACCGCCTTCATGTTCTTTGTTGGATTCACCGGGCGTGGCAGAACAGGAAGACAAGGTTCTATTTTCAACGCAGAGCGCAAACCCGTCGCCATTTCCACCATCGCTGCTTCGGTAACTCACGCTGTCAACAATAACACCACCAGGTGTACGGAGGAGAACAGTATCTTCTGCGTTATTCAAATTGTTTCCCAAGGAAGCACCTGCGCTATACACCGAGCTATTAATGTCAGTCAGATTAAAGCCCTCTTCCACAAGGAGCAGATAAGGACTATCGCGGACTTGCAAGGGAACAAGCACGTCGCTGCTCTGCGAGTCTTCAAATGTCCACCCCGTCAAATTCAGCTCTTCTTCACTGTAAAGCTCAACGTATTCTTTGTTGTTATCGTCCCCCACAGGATTATACATAATCTCTGTGATGATTTGTGCGTGAACAACACCAACAAACGCCCACCACACAGCAAAAAGAAAGAACAGCAGTCTCATACGCACAGCAGGTTCAACAGAAAGATATGAGCTTCGTCAGAAAAGACGGAGAAACTACGATTGAGTTCGGAAATCACGCTTGACCGATCAACTGCTCAAAAGAAATGCCACGCTTCAGTGCAAGTTCTTTGTCAATGTAGGGCTGTTCACCGCTGCTCTTTCCGAGGTGACGCGGCTTCAAAAAAAACCAAGGCAACCCATTGAATCGTACACCAATCCACGCCTCAGCTCCAAAGCCCATGGCATACTCTTGCAAGTCACGCAACTGTTCAATAGAAAGATAGCGTCGCTGCGTTCCTTTGCTGCTTTTGCATTCAATCGCCAGACTCTTTCCATGTTTTCCTGCGAGCAGATCAGGGCAAGGAAAAGGCATGCTCCCAGAGCCAGCAATGCGAATGCAGTACCACTTGTGTTCCCAGAATTTATGCAATAGTTCTCGCTCGGCTCGGCTTCCCTTGGCTTTTGACAAAAACAGACACCTCTACGCTACCACAAAAACGCAGCTTTTATAGTTTTCTATGGACTCGCATTGTTGCGTTGTCGGAACCTATAATCATTATTGTTAAGAGTTTCTTTCGATTTTTAAGATTGAGCAGTCTTCCATAAAACATCAAAATATTTCCCAAACGAGTCTGAAACCTCTTTATTTTCTATAACCATTCCAACAGGCAATTCTGACCAAACTACAATGGCTGTTTTATTTCCGTAGATAAATGTTGAAGTAGGCAAAGAATATTCTTCAGGAATAAACCGATAATCAGTAAATCCCTCTTTTAATATTTTCTCACCTTTCATAGAAATACTCATAATTGTTCGGCTCTTAATTTTTAATTCCTTCTTTCTTTTCTGAAATAAAGAAAAATCATGTTGCATAATCGCAGGAAATTTTTCATTAGAGCCAAAAACTACATATTCTTTTTGTTTAAGAATATCATCAAGAATGGATCTTATTCCTTTCCTTCCCTCGTAAATATCGGTCTCTTGTTCTTCCCTGCTTTGAATGAATAATTGTTTTAAATTAGGAACAATTTCTCTTGCCTGCTTTTCCATTTCTTTTATTTTGGTAAGCAATATTTCTGGATTTGTCGCTTTGAATAGTCTTCTATTAGAAACTATGCTATAAGATACAAAGCCCTTTTCGATTAGCCTTTCAATTGTATCGTAAGTTGTTCTTCTATTAATCTGTGTTCTTTTACTTGTTTCTCCGGCTTGTAGAGGACCGCCCCTTAACAAAACGAGGTATATCTTTGCTTCGTTCTTTGTAAATCCTACTTCCAATAATCGGTCTGTTTCCATAAACTCATTAGAAAGGTACACTATAATAAATCTTTCTATTGATGTAAGCATTCTTACCACAAAAATATATATCCCCCAAGTGTGATACTACTTTTAGGTTACTAAGATGGAAACTAGAGATTTAATTAAGGCGTGTAAGGATCATTTTTCTAGTTGCGGATATGAGCAAAAAGAGCCAGGGGGAGTACTGCAACGTTCTTCCTACCCAGACACATATAATCCTTGCCCCGGTCATACAGAAATTAGAGAGTTAGCCAATTCTCCAAGACTTGCAAATCCCGTAAATTGGACTTCTGTAGAGCCAGTTTTTCGACATTTAGACGCTCAAAAAGTAGGAGCAAGTAGATATCACGCGTCACTCTTTGAAATGCTTACTTTTGTTGATGCAAGAGATAACACAGAATCCTCACGAGAAAAAATAATTCTTGAGCAAATTGGTTTGTACAAGCATTTAGGAATAACTCTTAATAGACTGCATGTAACAACTTTTGGGGGATACGAATTATTAGGTAAAAGTATACCAGAAGATAAGGAAGTCAGAGAAATCTGGGAGAAATTATTAGGAAAAGAAAGAGTACATCCACTTAGAAGCACGTCAAATATTGAGTTTTTGCCGATAGAAGGCGAACAGGCAGGACCAAGATGCGAGATTTTTTTAGAACGAGCGGACGATATATTCGAGATTGGAACTGTTGTGTTTGATGATTATTTGTATACAAGGGGGTCTTTCAAGAGAATTCAAAATTCAATTTATGGGGGTGCGGGAGGAATTGAGAGATTAGAGATGGCAGTTAGTGGATGTAGCTCAATACAGCAAGTAGGAACTATAAAACCGATTGTTGATACTGTAAGAAATCATGCAAGAGATGTTGGAGATTTGAGATTTTTAGAGGATGAATTGTTTACGGCAAGCGATAATATAAAATCTGCTTTATTAATAACAACAGAAGGACAAAGAAAAGAAAGATCTAGGAGAGGACAAAGATTAAATAGACTAATTAATGATGCAAGAAGGTCTTTAGACAGGCTTAATATCAGAGATTATAGATCATTGGTTCAAGACATTTCTGATAGAACACGAGATCTATACAAAGACAGATACCCATTCTATGCTCATATTGATCCACAGATATTTATTGAATATTTAGAAAAAAGAAAAGAAACTGGACCATCAAACATTTGATAGTATACTCAAATCCAACCATCTATTCTCTCCAGACTCTACATCAACACAAACTCTTTCAAAAGAGAACTAAAAGCGTAAGAGCTTAAAGAATGATAAAAAAAGGAAAAAAGAGACCTTAGAGGTCTCGTGCTTTGATGGTTGAACGTCCGTTTTCCTTTGCTCGTCTGCAAGCATCAACAACAAGTCCTTCAACTCTCTTGC
>CAZDTM010000013.1:0-5495 GCA_964508385.1 Candidatus Woesearchaeota archaeon
CCCTAAGGGGTGCAGCAGTCGCGAAACCTTTACAATGCACGCAAGTGTGATAAGGGAACCCTGAGTGCTTATCTTTACGATAAGCTTTTGCCACGTGTAGGAAACTTGGCGAATAAGTGGTGGGTAAGACCGGTGCCAGCCGCCGCGGTAACCCCGGCGCCACAAGTGGGGGCCACATTTATTGGGTCTAAAGCGTCCGTAGCCGACTTGTTAAGTTCCTTGTGAAATTGTTGTGCTTAACACAACAACGGGCAAGGAAGACTGGCAGGTTAGGGACCGGGAGAGGACAAGAGTATGCCATGGGGAGCAGTAAAATGCTTTAATCCTTGGTAGACTACCAATAGCGAAGGCACTTGTCTAGAACGGGTCCGACGGTCAGGGACGAAGGCTGGGGGAGCAAAAGGGATTAGATACCCCTGTAGTCCCAGCAGTAAACGCTGTCCATTATGTGTCGCGCATCCTCCGTGGGTGCGCGGTGCCGTAGTGAAGACGTTAAATGGACCACCTGGGGAGTACGGTCGCAAGACTGAAACTTTAAGGAATTGGCGGGGGCGCACTACAAGGGGTGACGCGTGCGGTTCAATTTAACTCTACACAGCACATCTCACCAGGGGCGACAGCCGGATGAAGGTCAGATTGAAGGTCTTACCTGACAAGCTGAGAGATGTTGCATGGCCGCCGTCAGTTCGTGCCGCAAGGTGTCTGGTTAAGTCCAGCAACGAACAAGACCTGTACCTCTCATTGCTCACGGGTTCTCCGGAACGACCGAGCACAATAGAGGGACTGCCTTGGTAACAAGGAGGAAGGTGCAGGCAACGGTAGGTCCGTATGGCTCGAACCTCCTGGGCTACACGCGCGCGGCAATGGTAGGGACAATGGGATGCAACTCCGAAAGGAGGAGCTAAACCTCTAAACCCTGCCCTAGTTCAGATTGAGGGTTGTAACTCACCCTCATGACGCTGGAATCCCTAGTAATCGCTTGTCACTAGCGAGCGGTGAATACGTCCCTGTGCCTTGCACACACTGCCCGTCAAACCAACCGAGCAGGGTTTAAGTGAGGCTCAACCTCTGGTTGATTCGAACTTAAGCTCAGTGAGGTGGGTTAAGTCGTCACAAGGTATCCGTAGGGGAACCTGCGGATGGATCACCTCCTATTTTATTTGAAAGGTGTTCTCTCTGAGTGGTTCAGTTTCTCACATGTGCACCT
The DNA here is from genome assembly GCA_964508385.1 of Candidatus Woesearchaeota archaeon. Lineage (GTDB taxonomy): Archaea > Nanobdellota > Nanobdellia > SCGC-AAA011-G17 > UBA489 > CAZDTM01. The sequence continues at coordinate 1,208 of CAZDTM010000013.1, forward strand.
ATGGCAATGCCGTTCCTGGCTCCGGTTGTGGGCCGGTAGTTCAGCCTGGTAGAACGCCTGCCTTGCAAGTAGGAGGCCTTGGGTTCAAATCCCAACCGGTCCAGATATCCTCACTCACGTCCTTCAGTGGACTGAGGAGGTTGTATCATGTGACTCATGTGTGCTTCGCTCTTGGCGAACAAACACATGGGTTGAAGACACGTGTATGTTTACACATCATGTTGTCGTGCATAGGCAGATATCTAGGTCCTTCACATTCAGACTCCATAAGATGGATGACTCGGTTCGAGAGGAGATGAAGGGCGTGGCAAGCTACGATATGCTTTGGCGAGGCGCATGCAGCCATTGAACCAGAGATCCCTGAATGCGACTTCGTGTGCATTTGCACGATCCTTGCGGATCTTCAACTCGGGGAATTGAAACGTCTTAGTACCCGAAGGAAAAGAAATCAATCGAGATGCTGCTAGTAACAGCGAGCGAACGCAGTATACGGCAAACTGAATCCTACCAGAAATGGCAAGGAGATGTGGTGTTGCAGGACTCCTTTTTCGTCTGACCTGTTCGACTGTCAGTGAGCTGGAACGCTCTACCACAGAGGGTGAAAGTCCCGTGCAGGAAGAACAGAAGACTTAGGAGTCTCCTGAGTATGGCACATCGGATATTGTGCCAGAAATTGGGAGGCATCGACTTCCAACCGTAAACACTCCTCGAGTCCGATAGCGAATAGTACAGTGATGGGACGTTGAAAAGAACTCGTCACAGAGAGTGATAAGAACCTGAAATCTTATGGATATAGTACGATACGGCTCTTCGGAGTTGTATCGTCCGTTTCGAATAACGGGCCAGGTAGTGCATTTCAGTGGCGAGCGTAAGCTGTTCATCAGCGGACGCGCAGCGAAAGCAATAGCTCGCAGGCAACCAGGAGCGAGGTATGAAAATGCCTTGAGTCACTGGGGTGCTACCCGAAACCGGGTGATCTAACCTTGGGCAGGGTGAAGCGGGATGTATGTCTCGTGGAAGCCCGAAGCGGTGCTAGGTGCATCTGTTCGTGTGACCTGAGGTTAGGGGTGAAAAGCCAATCGAACTCGGTTATAGCTAGTTCCTGCCGAAACAGGCCGCAGTCTGGTCTGGGAGGAGAGGGTGTGAGCGGTAGAGCTACGGATTTAGGGGTTAGGGAGGGAAACTTCTCGCCTCTTTGTTCAACTCCGAATGCTCATACCTCTGAGAATCCTGGAAAAAGGGGCAGTGGGGTAAACTTCTGTCTCTATAGGGGAACAACCCTGTTTGCGGTTAAGGTCCCAAAATACTCTTTGAGTGTAAAAGGTTGAAAGATGTGTGGTACCCAAGACAGTTGGGAGGTATGCTCAGAAGCAGCAATCCTTTAAAGAAAGCGTAATAGCTCACCATTCGAGGTACCATGCTCTGAAAATGGACGGGGCTAAAAGAGTTACCGATACCGCAATCGCGCGCAAGCGCAGAGGTAGGCAGGCGACCTGCATGGGTAGAAGGGGGATCGTAAGATTCTCTGGACCGTGTAGGTATGAGAATCCTGGTGGTAGTAGGATCTGAATGTGGTGAAAATCCACAATGCCGAAAGGGCTAGGTTTTCTTAGCACTGTTTGTCAACTAAGAGTAAGTCAGTCCTAACAGCGTCCACAATTAGGCGCGCTGGAAAGGGAAAACGGTTAAGATTCCGTTACTCGTGATGTACGTGCGGCGACGCAAGGCGTGCATTTGACGCTTGAGGCTAGGTTGCCAGTCACCGTCGTGACTGTCAAACTTCATAGTTCAGGGGAGTATCGTCATGATGAGATCCTGAACAAAAAGCTACGAACATCCTTCTGGGGTGTGCAGCTGATGCCACAGGCCCGTGAAAAAGATGTATGCAAGGATCATTACGACCTGTACCTAGAACCAACACTGGTGTCCCTAGCTGAGAAGGCTCAGGCATGAGGGAATAAACCTGGTTAGGGAAATCGACAGATTAGCCCCGTAACTTCGGGATAAGGGGTCCCTGTGGTTGTGCAGCAATGTGCGATCACAGGGGGCACTGACTAGGGTAGTCCGACTGTTTAACAAAAACGTAGCCTTTCGCAAGCCTGTAAAGGTGTGTATGGAAGGTGACGCCTGCCCAGTGCTAGGACCTCAAACCTCCCTCCAAGGAGGCTAAGGGCTAGTAAACGGCGGGAATAACTATGATTCTCTTAAGGTGAATTATGTTGCCTTAGTAAAATTTGGCCATATGCTGGAACGTCTGAGAATCTCACACTACCTAATCGAAATTTTTTCGATGAAATGTGCGGCGTCTTTTTTAACACGCACATAGGTGAAAATGTGATGTGCGCAGATAATCAGCAGGAAAGACTACATGCTCAGTGGATTGTCGGATTTGTCGACGGAGAAGGTTGTTTTCATGTATCCATCAATCGGATGCAGAAAATGAAACTCGGTTGGCAAGTTCTTCCTGAATTTAGAGTTGTCCAACATCAACGTGATGAATCTGTTCTTTATAGAATCAAAAATTATTTTGGTTTTGGTGAGGTTACAGTCAATCACGAAGATCGAAAGGAGTACAGGGTTCGAGGCTTAAATAATCTCAATAATATTGTAGATTTTTTTCAGCAATATAGGCTTTGTACTTCAAAGCGGAAAAATCTTGAACTTTTTGTTCGCATACTCGATCTTATGAATCAACGACAACATTTAACGAAGGAAGGTTTAGATGTGATCGCATTACTTGCTTCACAGATGAACCGACGTATTAAACGTGAGTATGTTGAATCCTCAGAGACTTTACGCCAAACATCTTTTGATGAAGATAAAGTCCGACCCTTGCAGCGATGCAAGGAAGTCAATAGAAATATTGACTCGCCACAATGTGGTCAGTAGCTCGCAAGAGCGAAGTAACAGCAGTGAGCGTAATACCTTGCCGATTGAATGTCGGCTTGCATGAATGACGTAACGAGACTGCCATTGTCCCAACCGGGAGTCCCCCGAACTCACCCTACTGGTGTGAAGGCCAGTGATGTCCAGTGGGAAGCGAAGACCCCGTAGAACTTTACTGTAGCTTGTCGTTGCTGTGCAGTTCTGAATGTATAGCGTAAGTAGTAGTTGCTATGGTGCGGCTGCTAGGCCGCATCTAGACGCCAATGAAACACTACTCATTTAGATCTGTACGGCTTACCTGTCGCAAGACGAGGACAGCGGCTGGCGGACAGTTTGCCTGGGGCGGGACCCTGCTGAAAGTGTATCAGCAGGGCCCTAAGGTAAGCTCATCCGGTTTAGAAATCCGGAGTAGAGTGCAAGAGCAAAAGCTTGCCTGACTGTGTTCCTACCACTACGGAACTCAGAGACGAAAGTCTGGTCTAGCGAACCTCTATGTCCTCCTTGATGGGGGCTAGAGATGACAGAAAAGCTATCTCGGGGATAATTGAGTCGTCGCGCCTAAGAGTTCATATCGACGGCGCGGTTTGCTACTTCGTTGTCGGCTCATCGCATCCAAGAGCTGAGTTGCGACTCTTCTCTATGCAGTGGGCGTGCAGAATTCTGCCGCCGAGAGTTGACATCGAAGAAAGCTTCATTAAGGTCGAGTGTGTAGACTATCTATGCACTTGACTACACTCTTTCTTGAACGCCTCAAACAACGAGGATTCAAGGAAGAAGATATTCGCTTCCTGGACGTAGAGGAAACTCTTTTACAGTGTAAAGGCTCCAAGACGCTGACAGCGTTTGCACAAGAATGCAAAGGAGTTTCTTGAAAAGAAAGGAATACAAACAGGCACGGTGCATCTTGAAGAAAACAAGCACGTTGTCAAGATAGCGTTGTCCATACCATTATTTTCGCAGTATATTCAACCTCTACATCCAGTAAAGAAGCAGAATCTTAAGAAGCTTGCTTCGGTGTTCTCGACGCAGAACTGTAGGCGCCCAAGGGTACGGGTGTTCACCGGTTAAAGCGGTTCGTGAGCTGGGTTAAGAACGTCAACTTCGCGGCGTTGCATATCCGTAAGGATATGAAAAATAGAATGGGCTCATTTCGGTGAAACCTTAGCGTTTATTAACTGTTGAACGTTATGGCAATACCGAGGGAAGGTGAGACATTTGGATTCAACAACACTTGCATATATCGCTGGATTCCTTGATGGTGATGGAAGCATCTTTTTCCAAATTGTTCCACGCAAGGATTACAAACTTAAGTTTCAGATACGGGGCAGCATTGCTTTTTATCAAGACACTGAGTTTGCGCATATTCTTGAGTGGCTAAAATCACATTTTGAAGTTGGATACA
>CAZDTM010000013.1:5505-15268 GCA_964508385.1 Candidatus Woesearchaeota archaeon
CAGGAATGAGTGATTATACTGTTGTTGAACCTAAAGAAGTTAAACGTATTTTGTTGCTTCTTCGACCCTATGTACGTCTGAAACAGAAACAGGTTGAACTTGGATTGATCATTTTGCAACAACTTGAGACCTGCTCATCAGCAGAAAAGTTTCTTGAAATTTGCAAACTTGTTGATCGATTTCAATACCTGAATTATTCTAAAAAAAGGACGATTACATCAAGGGTTGTTCAAGAATGTCTTTACCCCTGTAGAGACTGAGGGTTTAGCCCGAGAGTCATACCATAAATGTATGACTAAGACGCCCATCTCCTTGTCGCAAGAACAAGGATGAAGGTATAGTCCACTCCATTTCGAAAGATTTGGGATCAGTACGCGAGACAGTTTGTATGATATCTACTGGACATGCATTACCGTCTGAGGGGAAGGATGCCATAGTACGAGAGGAACTGGTGCTCGACGCCACTGGTCTACCGGTTGTCTGACAAGGCAGGCCGGGCAGCTACGCGTTCTGGGATAAGAGCTGAATGCATCTAAGCTCGAAACCCTCCTCAAAAAGAGACGGAGAGCCCCTGCAGAACACAGGGTTGATAGGGTTGGGGTGTACGCACCGAGGTAACGAGGTGTTCAGCCTGCAACTACTAATCGCTCGCCTTACATTTTGTGAAGACCTAGATTCTGCCTATGCATTACTTTTTTCTTAGAATTTTTTGCATCTTTCTTTAGTGCAACGATCCCGAAGGGAAATTTTAGAGTATTATTCTTGATAAACCCATACCAAAAGTCCACTTTTCAAAGTTACTTTTTCTCTTCTATAAGCATTAGTCTCATATTCATCTAAGTTTTTTAATTCCTCTTCTTCAATATCTAAAACTAAACCATCTATTTCTTCATCAGAGTTTGAATCTTCTTCAATAATTGGATATACATCACCATCGATCTCAATTGTTGATTTTCTAAATCCCGATAAAGTATCTGGGGTACTTTTTACAACTCTTCCAATAACTTTTGTTTGAACTTCAGGCTGTTGAAGAGTTCCATACACAAATATTTTTTTAGTCATATAAATAGATTCAACCTCTAGATTTAAAAAACTTACTTCAAAAGCCGAGATTTAAATTGAATTTAACTGCTGTTATACACCCTGAGCGTAAGTGAAGGCCGAGCACTGCAGTTCCGCGGAATGAGGAGCGGAGAAGTTTCGAAGGGCAAACTTTTATAAATTAGAATCTGTTGTTCTAGAATGTGAACGACATACAGAACCTAATCAAAAGATTTAATGATGAGAGAGAATGGAGCAATCCTTCATCAATGAAAGACTTGCTTCTAAATATGAACGAAGAGATAGGAGAAATGTGGCATATAATCAAATGGGTCGATGTTGAAACTCAACAAAGATTAATCAAAGAAAACAAGAAAGAGGTGGATAATTTCGTTGGGGACATGCTTTATCTCATTCTAAAGGTTGCTTATCTCTGTGATGTTGATTCAAAAAAAGCTATTGAAGATGTCTTAAACGAATACGAAAGAAGATTTCCTTTAGACAAGACTAGGGGGAAGCATGCTAATCTGAAGGCCGGCGGAATAGACTTGAAATAAAGTTTGCCCGAAGAACTTGTATAGTTGCATATCTGACACGAGAGGAAATACAAGGCATTTTAGATACTATGTAACGGCCCAAATCATGTACATGCCGAGCGCAAGCAGGAAGAGTCCGATCGCTAGCCTCATCACTCCACGATGTTCTTTTCTCCAATGCTCAAGACCCCTGGAGTACCCCATGTAGGCTATACCAATGATAACAAAGAGGGGCAGGATGAAGATGAGGTTATACAAGAGCAACAAAGGAATGCCTGTTGCATAAGCCCCTTGAGAGAGCAAACCGAGAATGGCTAAGTAGGGGGCGCCAGTGCATGGCAGCTCAACGAATACGACGAAAACGCCTAGGACGACAGCAACCAGCAAACCCAGTAAGGGATGCTGGGTTTCCATTTTCTTCAATGTTTGCGCATAGTGCCTGATGCGTTGTCCGGCGCCAGGAATAATCTGCAAGGACAATCCCTTACCATACCAAAAATAATCTTTTATCTCTAGGAGTCCTGCGCCTATGGCCACAAAGGCAGCGAACCAGTAGAATGGCTTTGCAAATTGCGCGGTGTACGCTAACGTGAAGATGCCTACGCCGATCAAGAAATACGTGATGTAGACGGATGCAATGTAAATGAGGCCGGCTACCAACATTCTTGCTTTGTTTTTGAAAACGCGCGTCATGTACGCTAGAAGGAAGATGAGAACGCCAAACACGCACGGGTTAATGCTGTCAGCCAACGCGGCTGCGATTACAATGCCTATCGTGAGTTGCTCTACCATGGTTGCTTACTGTCCACACCCGGCTGGCATTGGCGTTGCTGTTCCTAGATGCGCGTTTGGTGCGTAGAACTCATCCACTGCCTTTCTGATTGCGCACACGTCTTGATCCTGCTTACGCATCTCTTTTGCTTTTCTTGCGATGTCGAAACATACTGAGCAGGTGATGCCATGCTTATCAAAGGAACCATCATCTCTCCAGAAACAGTGTCGTGCGTGAAGATGACCCTCATATTTGCAACCACAATAGCACGGCAATTGCTCTAAGATCTCTTTTCCTTCTGCTGTAGCCGCCCATTCGTAAAGTACTCGTTTTTCACCAGTTACATACGGTGGTACTTCCGTGCCTGCTGTACCTGAAGAAACAAAGAAGTATGCGATGGCGCCAATGATCACGATGATGACTGCTGCTCCGATAATTTTGTCTTTTTTCATGCTTATGCTCCACTCACGTACACGACTACAAAGAAAAGGAAGATCAGCACCGTGTTTGCCAAGATGCTGAACCACGCCTTTTTTTCTCCATCTACTGCTTTTTTTGATCGGGCACTTACGATGAGGAACACGAGCGTTGTGATCACGGCTTTTGCAATCCAGTGATGCCAGAAGACCTGTGCGAGCAGTTTTTTGAATGGCGCTGAGAGCTCTGTTGCAAGCACCAACAGTGTAAGCACCCAACTACTGACGGTTATTCCTCTGTAGAGATTCCAGCCCATTATTTCAGCGCCCCTATTTTGATGAGTCTCCCCATGACGCCAAGGAGAAGCGAAAGGATGGCCAGCAAAAGCCACCACTTTCTGCTCTCTTTTTCTTTGTTCGTGAAGACCAACCACGCAGCAACTGTTGCAATGAGGGGAAGAAAGAGACCCCAATGCTCCTTGGTTTCCATGATGATCGAATGAACCCACGGCCAGCTCCCGCTTTTGATGACTGTTTTTGTTGCTGGATAAAAAATCAGATAGAGCATGCCTGCCGGGATGAGGAGAAGCCAACTCAGGGCAGCACACAGGGCTGCGAGGGCTTTTACGCTGGCCCCCCTCTTGATTCGCGCATTAATGATGAAAGGGAGAGCAATAATGAGAAGGGCAATAATGATATGAATATAGAGCAGCAGGTCTCTCATGATTCCCTCTTTTGACCAGTATGTTTAAAAACTTCTAGATAAATGTAGTAGTTACTAAAAGGATAGCTGCCCTATGGAAACCTGTCCAGTTCTTGCGAGCCTCGATCTTGTGGGAAAGAAATGGACATTTGTCCTGCTGCAACACATTGCGTTGCATGGCGATGAGGGGTTCAACGCGCTCTTAAAACAAATGAAGAAGATCAGCCCGAAAATGCTCTCACAACGACTGAAATCGTGCGAGCAGGCAGGATTGGTTGTGCGGATTGTTGCTGAACGCAACTCTCTTTCTTTCACTTCATATCGCCTGACTCCAAAGGGCCAAGATCTCTATTCCATTCTCCTTACTTTTCAGAAGTGGGTTTGTCGCTATACGCCGACACCACTACTTTGTGAACAAACGTCATGCGTCGAGTGCAAACTTCTCTGATCTTGGTCGTTGTGCATCATTATGAACTGCGAGTTACGGTATCGACAAGAGAGGAACGTAACGAAATGGAACAATGACTTCTTCAGCACATATCACGTGCCTTGATGATCCTGGACATTGAAGCTTGTCAGCACTCGCTCGAGCTCTTTTAGCACGCGCGTCAACACGAAATAATGGCGCGCCATCTTTGAGGTCTTTCCTGTTGCATGCTCCACTACGCTGAGAACGAGGCTTACCCAGGCACGTCTCTTCTCGATGAACTCAGAGAGATGGTTGTTGAAGCTTTTGTGTGACAGATACACTCGTTCAAGCAGGTCTATGAGCTGCTTGTTGATCGCGAGTATTTTGTTATCCGCTTTTGTTCCCTTCTCTTTTAGCGCCTTGCAGATTTCTCGCAGTTCGTCTGCAATATTCTCAAGATAGGACACGATAATGTAGACGTCGCCAGTCTTTTCTTGGTGGATATACCCGCCTTTGGCGAGCATACGCTTGCAGAGCATGGCCAGCTTGTTATTTGAACTTTCCATGGCCATCATCTCATCGACAGGCATTTTTTCTTGGTTCTCTTCTAGCGCATGGGTGATGCTTTGCGCCATCAACAGGTTGAGAAGCGTCAACTTCTTGATGACCGCGTCAATCTCTTCTGGCGTTTCCTTGATGAAGCTCGTGATTGTGCAAACAGTGGGCGCGTGCTTGATCAGCTCAAATCCCGTCAGCATCTCCATGTCCTTCATCAACACGGCGGGGTTCAGCGTTTCTTTTGAGGAGATTTCGATGATGTCATATCCTTCTTGGTACAGTGCGTTGACATACTTTCGGAACTCTTCCTGCTTGTTGATCGTGATGTGAGTCTCTCGCTTTGCTGTTCCCCTGCCTGCCGTGAAGCAGATTTTCTTTCCTTGCTCTTCAACCTGAAGCAGATCTCCTTTTTTGATGCCTACTGCCCTTGCCCACTTGCTCGGCAAACTGACCATTAGCGTGCTTGGACCGATTTGGCTTACTGTTCTTTCCATGCTGTTTTAACTGCGTACTTTCTATTTAAACTTATTGGTTTATTATAATGTTATAATAGATTATTATAATTTAATAAGAAAATATAAATGCTACCCCCCTGAACTCTTCGTAAATTATTCAAACAATTCGGAGGTGGTTCGATTGCCACGAAAATTTTATACAAAGAAGGATTTGGTTATTCTCAGCCATCTGAGAGATAATGCCCGTATGAGCTTAACAGATATGTCACGGGAGACGAGCATTCCCGTATCAACGATCTTTGATCGGTTGAAGGCTTTTTCACGGGGACTAATTAAGAAACATACGAGCATTGTTGACTTCCAACAGCTTGGTTTCAACACGCGCGCAGTTCTTACGTTGAAGACGAGCAAAGAGCATCGCGAGGATATGAAAGACTTCTTGATGACGCATCCCCACGTGAATTCTCTGCACCGAATCAACAACGGCATGGATTACTTAATCGAGGTCTTGTTTCATGACCTTAAGGAGCTTGAGAACTTCATCGAGTCCTTAGAAGAAAAGTTTGTCATCGAGATGGTGCACGTGTACTACATTATCGACGACTTGAAACGGGAGGCCTTTATCTCTACTCCAGATCATGTTGACTTGGTCTCTCGTGGGCAGAAACTCCAGGATGCACCATGATCTCTCTTTTTCTTTTTTCTTCTTTGATTTTTCCGTCATAACCTTTATAACGCCTTCTTCTCTTTTTTCCTTATGGCGCCCTCTTTTCAAGCAAGAGTAGCAGAGGTTGTACAGGAAACACCGCGCGTTAGAAGAATCACCTTTGCCTTAGAGAAACCCCTTTTTTTTCTTCCCGGGCAGTTTATCATGTTTGTGATTAAACCAACTCTTCCTTCTGGGCAACAAGGTTTGATGAAAAGAGCATACTCTCTTTGTTCACCTCGATCTCACCAGCATACAATCTCTATCGCGCTGAATACCACACCACAAGGTGTGATCTCGCCGACGGTGTACAACCTGAAGAAAGGCGACAAGGTGGAACTTGATGGGCCTTATGGGCTGTTCGCTCTGCATGATAGCCCACGAAAAAAAGTCTTTCTCGCTGGTGGGACCGGAATTTCCCCGATTTTGTCGATGCTGTACGAGCTTGAAGAACAAAAGAAACTACGGGACGTACTTGTTATTTATAGTGCCAAGAAAGAGGAAGATATTCTCTTTCGAAGAGAGCTGGCCCATTTTGAACGTGGGGAGGCGCATATCGTGATTACCTTGACAGAAGAAGCACTTCCTTCTTGGAAAGGAGAGACACGTAGGATTGATGGGGCAATGATTACGCGCTTTGTTAATGATCCTTCTGCTTGTGAGTTCTATATGTGTGGCTCTCCCCAGATGGTGCAATCACTTCTTCAAGCACTTGCCGAGTTACAGGTCCCATCCGAGCACATCCATCATGAACGATGGTAGTTCGTTTTTCATAATCTATGTTGCTTCTTCCATCCTCTGTAATGTTTACTCTTCTCTTGTCTCCATTTTTTATTCATCCATAGTGAACAAAAAGTAACTATTTTGTGTAATAACAATGAAAAGATTTATAAATCCCCCTTTCAGTATATTATCATGTTATCAGAAGCAGAAATAAAGGAAATACTTGTAAGGCAAAGGGAAACCATTCTTAATAAGAAGTATGGCATAGAAAGAACTGTTTTAAGAGAGGTAGAATCTAAGTCTAAACTCCCCCACGTTGTTGTTTTAACAGGTCTAAGGAGAAGTGGCAAATCTACATTATTAAGGCAGTTAATAAAAAAACATTACAAAGATGAGGATTTTTATTACCTGAACTTTGAAGATGAAAGATTATTCAACTTTCCAGCAAATGAATTCAATAGACTGTATGAAGCATTAGTAAGTTTATATGGAAAAAAGAAAACCTTTTTTCTTGATGAAATTCAGAATGTAATCCACTTTGAGACATTTGTAAGAAGGCTATATGAAGAAGGATTTAAATTTTTTATAACTGGCTCAAGTGCAACCCTATTAAGTAGGGAATTAGGAACAAAACTTACAGGCAGGCATGTGGACATTGTTGTTAGACCCTTCTTGTTTTTGGAATTTCTAGAATTAAAAGGAGTTAAAATAGTCAAGGAGTCTATTTACAAAACAGAGACAAAAATCAAAATCAAAAAATATTTTGACGAGTATCTAATACGGGGTGGTATGCCCGAGTATCTCATCTATAATGATCCAGAACTATTAACAAGAGTTTATGAAGACACCATAATTAAAGATATAGCAGTTAGACATAGAGTAGACAATGTAGCAGTTCTGAGACAATTATATTACTATCTAATAAATAATTTTGCTAATAAGTTTAGCTATAACTCAATTAAGAAGTTTACGAGTATTAAGAGTGTTAATACTATTAAGAAGTTTATATCCTATCTTGAAGATACCTATTTTGCCAAAACAATAAATAAATTTGATTATTCATACAAAAAACAAATAATAAATGACAAGAAATTTTATGTTTTAGACAATGGATTTATTGGAGTTCTCTCTAAGAAGCTAACTAACGACGGTGGATGGCTCTTGGAAAACCTAGTTTTAAACTGCTTGAATAATTTTCATGAAATCTTTTATTATTCTGATAAAAGAGAATGTGATTTCCTTATTGTTAAAAATAAAAAAGTAAAACAAGCGATACAAGTTTGTTATGAATTAAACGAAGAAAATAGAGAAAGAGAAGTTGAAGGGTTAACTGAGGCAATGGAAAAATTTAAACTTAAAGAAGGATTACTCCTGACAAATAGCCAAGAAGAAGAGCTTAAAATAGACGGGAAGAAGATAATAATTAAGCCTGTTTGGAAATGGCTTCTGAAGGAAAAACAACAATAAGCGAGATTTAGGACAGGGTCGTCATCACCATAAGTTTTTTATAGCCTGAAAACATAACTATCGTTATGGCAGATATTCAACCGAAAAATTTTGATCACTTACTGGGGAAACTAAAATTTAGCGATGCCCAGCTGAAAGCTCATTTTGGATTGTATCAGGGCTATGTTAAAAAGCTGAATGAGATACGACAAAAGCTGCAGATTGCGGATCCCAGCGGAGGAAACTACTCCTTCAATGAGTTTTCTGAATTAAAAAGGCGGGAGGTTGTACCTTTCAATGGAACGTATCTGCATGAGATGTACTTTGAGAACTTGACTGGTGAGAAAACAAAATCCTCTTTTGACCTCAAAGCTGCTCTCGAGAAATCTTTTGGAAGCCATGAGAAATGGATGGCGAACTTGAAGGGGTGCGCTTTATCGACTCCTGGATGGGTGGTGCTGGCTTATGATCAGATTGATGGGAACTTGCGCAATCACCTTATGTTTGAACACCATATCGGACTGCCGGTGCACCAACAGATTATCATGGCGTTGGACTGCTGGGAGCATGCATTCATGATTGATTTTGGAACGAATAAAGGAGAGTACTTTGCTGCTTTTATGGAGAACTTGAACTGGGACGCTGTGAATAAACGGTTTGCCTCGCATAAACATTCATAAATTTTTTCAGCCGCCCCCAAATTGCGACATTATTGTTTTGTATATCAAATAAAACAAAACTACCGCAGCGACGACCTTAATAATGTTGAGAAGATCCACATCCGAAAACCCCTTTTTATTCATTTTTGAATACCTTCTTTTTGATGTTCATTACATCTGCTTTCATATCAATCAAATCTCTTTGTATATTAATCTTTTCCTTTAACTTTTCAATTTCTTCTGTGTTGTTGTTCATCATTGCCTGAAGATCGGCGAGATATTGTGTTATGATGAGGGGTCTCTTCGCATTCTGAAACTAGGAACCTTTGGCCTGAACTTGCCAGATTTCTAGAAAGGAACCCTTGCTTTATCGCCTGGAAGAAGGGATAATTTCAAGTAGTTCTAACTGAATTTTTTCTCCTTTCCTTACCCTTATTCCTTTTTTGTGTAATCTGATCTTTTGTCCCGTTTCTTTTGTTATGGCTTTTAGCCGTCTCTTATCTCCCAAGAAAGGCGAAAAACCCAAAAAAATATGCCCGTTTGGAGCTATGTAGCTACCTGCTTCGCCAACGTACTTCTATAGTGTTCTGTATTGGCAGTCAAAAAGAGTTATTTCAAGCAGTGATCGGGGATTGCTTGAAAAAAAAAAAAAAGGAGCATTGAAAAAAATCATGTCAAACTTCTCGTTTTTGACTCCTTCAAACATATCACTTTTTATTATCCTCATCTTTTCTTGAACGTTGTACACCCTTGCATTTTCTTTTGCGTTATTTATCGCCGTTAAACAGACATCGGTTGCAACAACTTCCCGTATGCCGTTTAGAAGGCCCAAGATCGCTATGGCTCCCGTGCCTGTTCCGATCTCCAGCATTTTTGTCCCTTTCTTAAAAGGAAGCGCTTTGGCAAAATACGCCGTATCATTAAAATACTTTGGAGAAAAGACGTTTGGATAAACGACAAACTCCTTTTCAAGAACCCTCGTTTTGTACTTTCTTTTTTCCTTTTTGCTTTCTCTGAGTAACCAATCTACAATTTTTTTCTTTTTTTCCGTCTCTTTCATCTGCTGTACATTACCCATCGATTCACATACATGAATGGAATGTCGACAAGTGCGACGAGATACTTTGTTACAAACTGTCCGAGCATGATTGGTACTAAGGGGAGCCCTGTTCCGGCAAAAGCAAGTGTGACAAATAGAAGTGTATCAACACTTAGCGAAATGATGCTGCTTCCAGCGTTTCTTAGCCAGAGATATCTCCCACCTGTTTTTCTTTTAAGCCATGCAAATAACACCGCATCTAAATTTTCACTTACAAGAAAGGTGGTCCAACTTGCTAGG
>CAZDTM010000014.1:0-13802 GCA_964508385.1 Candidatus Woesearchaeota archaeon
CCCATACCTTAAGAAAAACCTCGCTTTTCGTGCCATACGAGAGTAAAAAGCGAAGCCTGTAGCTGCGCAAGATTTTCGGAAAAACAACAAAATCTTCCTGAAAATGCTCCACTTTTCTGTGCGAATGTACACTCCCAGTGAGAAAAGCTATCGTGATAACGGCCAACTCTTTGTTTTACTCTTCCTTTTGGCTAGAACAACGATCACCTATAGCTTGGTAGCCACAAGATCACGAGCGTACGACCCCAGTGTGATACGCGCAATGACTAGACGCCCCAGAACTTATTTGTCTTCCTTTTGATCTCAGCAATTTCCTTCAACACGTCCACTTCGCTTGCTTTTAAGTACTTTTTCAGTTTCTTGTACTTGATGAACTCCTGCTCGCTTACCTCTGAATACAGCACATCCTCTTCCTTGGCCTGCCTTCCTACCATAATGTGCGGCACGGCAACAGCGGCTTCTTTCCCTTCTTCCAAATCGGACACTTGTTCGCCTTCCACCTGAATGGATTTAATCTCTGAACATTTCGATCCATCGGATTTCATCAACGGCATTCCTGTGTGGAGTTTTCCTGCTTCTACAAACACGCCGAATACTGCGGGGTTCGATTGCCTAAAAACACATCCGCGCATGATCTTCATGCGGCACGGACGCGTCATACCTTCCAGCTCTTTTGCTTCCAAGGAGCGCTGCTTCTTCTGCTTCCACTCTTTGTATTCCTCAATAATCTTGTAAATCACCTGGTGCGTAATCTGCTGGACCACCCCAGACCCGACTTTTTCCACATTGAACCCTAGCACCACGCGGTGGAGAGGATCGGTTTGCGTTTCGGCATCTGCAAGGTCTTTTTTGGTGATTTGTCCAATAGACGCGCGATGAATCTGGATGCCTTCCTGCCTCAGCAGTGCGCGCGAGGCTTCCAGACTTCCGATTGTGTCTGCCTTGAGAATGACTCCATCCCTGTCAGTGTCTAACGCCGCCTCGTCAGTCTCTTCTTGAACGCTCTTCTTGATATCATTCAGCGAACCACCTTTTGGCACCACCTGCAACGGCATGCCCCCGATCACACCGCCCAACTCAGGAGCAATCACTCTGACACCGGCCGCAGCGTGCACTTCCCTAACAGACTTCAACTTCTTCTCTTTTTCATCTGGCTCAAATACTGCCCTGACTTTTGTCACCAACGGCTCTCCCAATGTCCCGATAACGATCTGGTCATTTACCTTTACGCTGCCCTCATACACGACCACGTCCAACGTCGTTCCGATGCCGGGCTCCTCTGCGACCTCCAGAATTGTTGCCTTTCCAGAACCGCCTGTTTTCGTCTTTAGCGACGTTTCCAAGAATTTCTGCGCCAAACCAATGAGCACCATCACCAGTTCAGGAAGCCCGTCTTCAGTTTTTGCGCTCACCGGAACAATCGCAACCGTCTTGGTAAAGTCATCAATTCTATCAAACCTGTCAGCCTGAATACCTTCCTGCGAAAGCTTCTCCACCACGCCATAGAGCCTGACTTCCAGCTCCTCAATTGTTTTTTCACTCTGTAACGACAAGCTCTCGAGCAAGGAGCTCTCACGATGCGATTTCCATCCCTCAATTTTGTCCACTTTGTTCAGCGCAATAATAAATGGGGTCTTGTACTGCTTGAGAATCTTCATGCATTCCTTGGTCTGCTCTTCGATACCTTTTGTCAGGTCAATCACCAGAATAGCGAGATCAGCGAGGCTTCCCCCCCTCTTTCTCATCGTGTTGAATGCAGCATGGCCGGGACTGTCCAGAAACAAGAGTCCGGGCAACGTGATCTTCATTTGATTACGTTTAAGGAGCGCGCTGCAGCACTCTTCAAGACGCATGAGAGGAATCGTGTAGGAGTGTAGCGACTGGGTAATACCACCCGCTTCTTTTTTCGTGATGGAAACGTTCTTGATGTGCTCAAGAATACTGGACTTTCCATGGTCAATGTGGCCCACCAACACCACAATGGGTTGTCGCATCATGCTTGAATGGCCTCCCCGCTAGGAAAACACGTGAAAACGAGTTTAAAAAAGGTGCGGAACCTCTTCCAAAGAGTTTATATATCCCGCTTGAGAGAAAAAAGGGGAGGAGAAAGTATATATTATGAGTATCCTCTGTGATTAAAAAACCCTGTTCTTGGAGAAAGAGGGAGTATGGACCATGAACTCCCGCAAAATTATCAAATTGGGTCACAGCTCGTACGTTGTTTCTGTGCCAAAAAGTTGGCTGAAGAAAAACAGATTATCAAAAGGAGATCGTCTTCTTGTGCAGGAAAATGGAAAGAATGATCTGATTGTAAGAATGCAAACAGGAAAAGACCAACAAAAGGAGCCTAGCGGGGGGGCGACATCATGATTCGCTACGGTAGAAAAGTATTACTGACGGGTTTTGATGCTAAAGATTCGAACATACATCTCCTGTTGGAAAAGTTAACTGAGGGGCTGGTCTCAGATCCGCGCAACATCGGCATTGTTCCAACATATGTTCCTTCTGAAGAAGACCTTTCTCGCGTTTTAAAAAGTAACGATATCGGACTCGCTGTAGTAGCCTATGATAGCGGATGGATCGAGAGCTATAAGCACTACCAACAGGTCCTCTCAAGGCTCGCACAGTCTAAAGTACCCGTGCTTCTCTTTTATAGAGAGGCTGATACTGGGGTTGTAAGGGATCTTAGTGCGGGAGTGAAAATAGATGACGTCATTCTTATGCCTGCCATTCGTATGCCTGCACGATTCACGCCGTCTGGGCAGAGTGATCTGCAGGGTGCACATTTTATTGGGGGAGCCATAAAAGTTATTCGACAGATGGTGCACACAGAGATACGACGGGACTACACTCATCTCGGTTTTGTTGGTCCAGGGCACATCGGCGAACAGTTTTTGCACAAGGCTGCTGAAAGCATTTTGCGCGGACAAGTAAAATCTCAAAAAGACGTCTATCATTTGTATGTGGCCGGAAAAAATCCTGAAAGAACAGAGAGAATTGTTGAATCATCTCCAAAAGACGTCTATCATTTGTATGTGGCCGGAAAAAATCCTGAAAGAACAGAGAGAATTGTTGAATCGGTCCGACAATACCTCCGCGAGCTAAGAGGAAGGCTCGCTGAAGCAGAAAATGGTTTACCCGTAGTTCGCATCAAGTCTTCAAGCCTCGAGGAAATTGCAGCTTCCTGTTCAATTACGTTTGATACTGCTGGAAACCATGAGCGAGAAAGGGCCCTCTTTAGAGCGGCCCAGGAAAGAAAAGAGAAAGTTCACCGTGATAGTCTCCTCGCGATTACGCTGCCCAGTCTCCTAGAAAGGGCAGAAGCGTTTCGCTATGCACCCGGAAAGGTGATTGTCTTTACAAACCCCGTGAGCGGTGCACTCTGTGCATATGCTGGCGAAGCACTGCGCGGCGTTTCAGATCAAGAAGAGATCAAAAGCATCATGGATAGATTTGAAGGGTCAGTAGCAGTCGATCACCTTCGCGGTGCGCGTATCCTTGAGGAATGGTCCAAGCGACTTATTGATTTACCGAAAGATGATCCACCAAAAATTGATCTTCGTCTCGTGGGGATGCATGGTGATGATTTCGTCGTCGCCAAGGCAAACATTCAGGGCGCAAAGCTGGACGCCCTCGTTGAAACACGCCTTGAAGAACTTGAGTTCCGGAAGAGTCATGCGTCTGAAGACGAGGGAAAAATACTTGAAAAAGATAAAGAAGAGATACGTTCAATGACGACAGAAAGGCTCAGAACACTTATGATTGAACGCGGAATAGGTCCTGATGCGATTGAGAATGGTCGTTTAGTAGGGGAAGCGGCAGCCGCATTACAAACACACTTTTTTGCCATTATGACGCAAGATCCACAGCCCCTTCCAGTAATGCGTTTCACGGATCCCTGTGAAAATTCAACAGTAGATCGCTCAGTGAAGGTTAAAATCCCCGGAAGAATGGAAGACGAAGAAATTGGCAGATATCTTGAGAGCTCTTTCCTTCTCGGCCGTGTTCCTATGACAACCTATCGAAGACACGACGTGTTCTCCGGGGCTCAAGAAAAAGTGGACATAACTACCAGCAAGCAGCTAGAAAACCTACTTTGTTACATCGACGGTTTTAGAACGAGATTCATTAGCGAGATGAGAAGAATGAACAAGGAAGAAGGGCTCGACGTATCGCATCTTTTGCGTCTTTTTAATGTAGAGTAACTATTTTTTTCGAGCAGAAAGAGAGTAGAGCAGAGCGAAGTAACGGCGATATTGCTCCGCCATTCTCTTGCTTTGAATAAGGATTCCTAAGAGGGGTTCAGACCAGATAACAAAAGCTACTTTATCTCCATAGACTAACGTTGTGGCGGGACTTCCTGTCTTGGTGGGGAGATATCTTGCTTCAGTGAAAGAAAGAGAATTCAAATAGGCGATCCTTTCTTTGGCGTCTTCATCATACAGATGCTTCATTGGAATCTTCTTTTCGATACGACGACGATGAAAGACGGGGAGAACAGACTTAAGGACATCTGCGGTCTGGCGAGGAATGCCAAACGCCACAATCTCTTTTCCTTCTTGGATCATGTCGTTGTTGATTGCACGAATGCCTTGAAGTCCTTCATACACCGTGGCGTGTTGTGAGCTGTGGGAAGTCTTGCTTTTTACAAGGAGTTGCGGAAGGATTTCATTGAAGTGTTCCTGGCGCTCCTGCAGAAAAGTAGAGAGTACTGTTGGAGGGGAGGCTTGAAAAAGTTTTACGTGACCGCGAAAGATATAGCTCACCAGCCCCCTTTTAATAAGCTTGTCTACAGCGTCATAAATATTTGTCCGATGGATATTAGTGTGCGCTGTGAGTTCACCAACTGGAGAGGGGCCAAGCTCGACAAGCTGGAGATAGATCTTTGCTTGATTTCTGCTCAGCCCGATGTCCTCGAGAACAGTCAGAAACTCTTTTTCTATCATACTATCTTATGATTAAAAGGAGTATATAAAGATTCTCTTTGTTGTAGCAACCTAGACAACAACAGTTCATATACTTAAGCTACCGAAAGATTTACGAAAACGAAGGGGGGGATGAGGAATGCGGCGTCACGAAGAGATCGATAAATATGAAGAGACCCACAATGAGGACTTTTATACTGAAGAGAAAATAGATCTTCTTTTAGAAGACGACGAGATTTCAACGGCAGAAGAAGGGTTCATGCGTGGGTATATGGAAGAGGACTAAGTCGCGTCGTGATGATGTCCTACGTGCGATAACGCGGTCGTATGAGTGTGATCTATCGAGATGAAGTCGGAGGGTTGGATGTCTATTTCTTTCTGTTTTTCTGAGCGAAGGTTTTTGCAACAAGGAGAGGAAATAGAATGGTGGCGTCACCATACACTTTCACAGATTCAGCATAAGGCAGAATCTTTCCCCACGACACCGCCTCATCTGGCCGCGCCCCAGAATCGCTGCCATCAAATTCCTGTCCGGTATTGATGTACACGCTGTAATCAGCACCATTGCGCATCATGTTTGAATTCAGAATGTGGTGCTTCGTCACCCCTCCGCCCAAGAGGATTACGCCGGTCTTCTTTGCAGTGATCGTCATGTCATTCAGTTCGCGGATGTCCTGCACTGTATCCATTCTAAACCCGGGGTGCTCATACGAGAAGAAGTACATCATGTCTCCCATCGATCCATCAGTGATTGCAGGACAAAAAACAGGAATGTTGTTCTTGTATGCCCAGTAGCAGATGGAGTTTTCATCGTTGATTTCCTTTCCCAAACAGTGGATGAACTCGCGGGTCGAGAGTATTTTTCCTGTTGTCTTCTGCTCTTTGTCTAACTTTTTTAAGAGCGGAACCAAGAATTCTTCAAACAAACAATAGCGGGAGTTAGGAATAAAGACGTTGCCTGCACGATTCACGCCCTTCTTTCGTAGCTCCTTGCCTGACGCCTCGAAGCTGCCCAACAAAAACGGCTTGAAGCACTTTATAATATCCTCTTCAATTCCTCCGGCAGTCGTCACGACAACATCCACCATCTTCTGCTGTACCAGATATTTAAAGACGTCCCGCAGCCCGGAGCTCACCATGTTTGATGTGTAGCCTAAGTAAATCGTGCACTTCTCCTCAAGCATTTTTCTGATGATCTTTACTGCCCGAGCAAAAGCCGTTGCCTGAAAACCGGTGAATTCCATCTGGTCAAGGAGCTTGTCATAGTCGACGCCCTTGTTGAAGTCGTAGCCGTGGACTTCCGGCAGTCCTGGGGGGTCGGGAGTATCACGGTCCCGCAACACGTTCTTCTTTCCTGTCTCGTTGATGCGGACCATAGGGCAAAATATCACAACGAACTTAAAAAGCTATCCAAACAGTAGTTGTAAAGATAGCGACACCACTTACGGCATAAAAAAGCCAATCAGACACCGAAAAATTAAGATGACTTTGCTACGCAAGAAACAGTATCAACCAAAAGTCAAAACTTTGTCTGATTCCTCAATTAAGTTTAATAAATCTTCCTGGTGACCTATCATGCAAACCTTGCTCGCAGTCTTTTGTCTCATCTTCAGACAACTCTCACAGGCGAGGATTTTTCCTCCGTTGTTACAGAAAAGGCTAATCTGCTCTCTTATGTTGAACTCGCTTTTTATGTCTTCGCTCTCAACACCTTTACCGTAGAGGAACATTCTTACTTTATGTCCTGCGTTCAGCGATGTGACACCAAGCCTAAAGGCATTCCAGACCGTTTCGGGCTCATTTGTGTTTATTATAACTCCAATTTTCATTTGTCGCCACCCATATCACACTCTAATAAATCATACAAAAATGGAGGAGCTACATCATTTGCATGTTCCTTTAAGAATTTTGAAACTTTCAATCCGCGTTCTTTATCTGTATGAAACAGAACAAACCACGCAAGCCAAGAATAGATATTAACATAACTTGTTGCTACAATTTTAATATCTGGACAAATCTCTTTCAAAAAAGAGATAGTTTCCTCTTGAGTTGGCAATTGATACTCAACATGTTCCTGGATGAATTTATTACTGAAAATCGATACAACAGATTTTTGTGCATCCATACTTCTTGCTCCTGGAAAATTGATGAATACCTTTGACCGAGTGACACGCACCAATTCCTGTAACAATTTTGGTCTCTCTTTACGCGGCAAATGTTCTAATGCATCAATACTTACTACCACCTCAAAATGCTTGTCAGGAAAAGGTATATGCAGGCCGCTTCCACCCGTGGTTTGTGGATCAATAACCCACACTTTTAGCTTAGGAGCAAACAATGCAAATGCTCCATCAAATCCACCAACATCCAAGATAACGCTGTCTTTCTTGAGATTAAGTTTATTTATCTGTTCGGCTACCCTACTGATACGCATAAAACGGTCAAATTCAATAGAAGAAGTATCAAACTCTAAGACCTTAGCTTCTCGAACTCCGTCCACCCCGCACCCAACAAGTTCCACTGTTTTTTGTGCTTCAATTGGTGCTTTTTCCGTTCTTATACCCCCTCACAATTCTTTCTTCATTTTTTCATACTGTTTCTTTGTGATTTCTCCAGAAGCATATCTTCTCTTTAGGATTGTTAATGAATCTGACTCATCTTTATTGGATTGGCCCGTATTGATTAAAGTAACTACAAGCCAAATAATGAGCCCCCAGAAAAGCAACATAAAGAGGAATCCGAATCCCATTCCAAAGCCCATCATGCCGTAGCCTCCCATTCCAAAACTGCCGAACAGGAAAAGCAATGCTACAGCCGCAAGAATCCAGCCCAAAACATTTTTGTTTTCTTTCATACATATCACTCCCCCAACTTCTTTTTCATGTCTTCAAACTCTTTTTTTGTTATTCCTCCTTTAGCAAATCTTTTTCTCAAAATAGTGAGGGGTGTCTCGGAGGTAGTATTTTTTATCCCAAATCTATGAATGATCCACACTATTAAAAAAATGACTGCTGCAAAAAGAAATATCTGGAAAATGTTCCAATAGCCATACTTGCTGTAATCATAACTCGCAGGGTAATTGCCCATCATTCCTCTACCCATCATGTTCATCATGCCACCAGAACCCATCATTCCATAGCCGATATAAACCGCGTCATTACAGTAAAGCCGTTTTGCCATGTTGATATGTACTTGTTTTAAAGATTCAGATCCTTCTCCGCCCATCATGTTGTCCATAAGTTCATGACTTTCTCCAGGATGCATTTGTTCCATGTAATAATCCCCAATAGCCTCAAGCTGCTCATCTGTTATTTTGTCACAGCTAATTCCTGAGTCTATAATCTGTTTTGTTTCAGAGAAATCGTGTTCGTTAGCCGAAACTATACCTAGACTCAACAATAATATCATATTTATAGCCAATACTATTTTTCTCATTTTTACACTCCTGTGGTTTCTATACTTTTTCCATTTTTCTTTAATTTCTTGATTAAAATTTCTCTGATGATGTCAAATGCCCTAATGATTTTTGGAGTCGTAAGTTTGTAGTAGATATTCTTACCTTTTCTGTTTGATGTAACAATTCCTTTTGACTTCATAATTGATAGATGCTGGGAAATGTTAGCTTGACTCAATTTTGTTTTTTCAATTAGTTCAGTTACTGACATTTCTTCATCTCTTAATAGATTCAGAATTTCCAATCTTGTAGGATTTGAAAATACCTTACACATTTCAGCATGAGTTTTGTAGAGCTCTTTCATACTATTATATTAGAATATTCTAATACTTAAATATCTTTCGGTTAAAAGTTTATCGCCAAGAAAGAATTTTTCCAAAGAAGTAGCAGTCTTGACCAAACCATTGCTTTTGGAGAAGATGTACCTCTGTAAACCCCATTTTTCTGTAAAAGCCCTCTGCGTGATATCGCTCCATGCTCCAGCACCATATTTTTGGGATTCCTCTTTCTCGACAAAGCCGCTCTGCGTGGGAAAGAAGAGCTCGACCAACACCCTGTCGGCGCTGGTCCGCAACAAGAGCGTACATCTCACACGACTGTTCGCACATTTCAAGAATCATCGCACCGACAACAAGATCATTTTCTTCTGCAATAAACCCCTGTTGATCCTGAAGTCGTTTGCTGATATCGGAGGGATCGGAAGGAGTAAACTCGGGAAAGTCTAAACTTTTCATTACACGAGAAATCTCTGCAACGTCCTCGAGTGTAGCTGACCGAATATGCATCACACAACAGAGAGTAAAGAGATTAAAAAGATAATGAAAAAAAGAAAGGAAGAAGTACTATGATTAGTAGTACGTCTGTCCCTGTTGCTGGGCAACGTTGCCATTGCCTTCTGATCGCTTGAACGCCAAAACAAGGCCCAACACAATCAAGACAATGACCAAGATGCCAAAGATAATGGCGAGGACGGTCTTGAAGGTGACCGGCGTTGCTGCAGGCTCCTCTTGTCCTGCGACGATCGTGTGCATGATCACGTCATTGACGAGCTGCCCGTCAAGCATCACTTTCGCGCTGAACACATAGTCTCGCGCTTCAGCGTCTGCAGTTGGCTTGATGTGCACCACTACTTCACCAGTTGAGTCAGGCATAACTGTCAAGAAGCCAGGTTCAACCCACGCTTCAGCCCATGGCGACGTGCCTTCAAGCTGGATGGAGTAGATGCCTTTTTCCATGCCAAGATTGGCGATCATGATTCGGTATGTCACTTCCTGATCAGCCTGAGCTCGCTTGCTTGTCGCTTCAGTGTTGATCACAGTCTGGACTTTCTCCGCAGCAGGCGCACCAACAACGTTGATCGTGCGCTTTTCAGTCACTATGTCATGTCCCCGGTTGTATTCCACCTGGATCACGACATCGTACATACCCGTCGCAGCATCTTCTGGGATGCGCACGAGGAGGTCAGTCTGCAGGGAATTTCTGTCATTAAAGCTGAATCGCTCTTCCTCTTCCTGGAGCTGAGTGATCAAGCGACCGATGAAGTTGCTTGCCTGAACCCCAAGTTCTGGAATGATGACCGTCACTTTAATGTTCTCTTCCTTGTTGTCTCCGAGATTTTCAGGACGCACGCTCACGAAAAGGGGTTGACCAGCTTGAATCGTGGTTCCTGGGTTGAAGAGGACGTCGAAAATGCTGACTGCGTGTCGCAGCTCATCGATGAAGAGTTGGAACGTCATTTCTACTTCATCGAGGTCATCTGACACTTCGATGCGCAGGGTGTAGGTCTTTGAGGAATCAATATCTTCAGGAATGTTCAATGTTAAGACCTTTCTATACGTAATTGGCGTTGGGCTTTCCACAATCTTGAACAGATCGCTCACAGCGCTGATGTCGCCGAACTCATAGCCGTTAATTTCAGCCCTGACGCTCACGTCATCAACTTCTGTTGCGTTGGCAAAAGATTGGACCAACACCTCAACTTCCATCTGACTTCCACGGGAAACGTGGTACGAACCGAGGCCGGTGATGTCATTGCCATCAACCTCGACCCTAAGAATCTGATAGCTTGGTGAAGCTGCAGCAACCGTATTGACGAACAGAAGAGCAGTCAACATGGTTAATGCAAACACCATCAATGTGTGCTTTATCATTTTTCTGTTCAACCCCCTCAGGTAATATGATTATGTTGTTATTTGGCAGTTACGAATACTATTTAAACTTTGTGGTGATAAACTAGATGATATCTTAGGCGCGTTCCTCTTGAAAACACGCTTTGCAGAGCCAGAAGAGCCCAAAAACAAAAGACCCTCACCTTCCTCATAGTACTCTCTGCAAAACAAGCCTTTCTTTAAAGCAATCTTTATATAATCCCTTTCTGTTTGCTCACTGGAAGATGTCACCTTCTTCAACAGCAAAAAGAGGAACAACGCAACTCTACGACACGATCATCATCGGCGGTGGAGCAGCGGGTCTCGGTGCAGCGCTTTATGCAGCCAGGTTTATGCTCAAGACGGTCTGCATTGCGAAAGAGTTTGGCGGCACTGGGAATATTGCGCATTTAGTTGATAACTGGATAGGGGAACCGGGCGTATCTGGGTTTGACCTCATGCAGAAGTTCATCAAGCACGTCAAGCAGTACAACGTTCCTTTACTTGAAGATGAAGTCACCGAGATCGCCAAAGAAGGAAAGAACTTTATCGTCAAAACTGCAAGTGGCGCTGCCTATACTGGAAAAACAGTCATTTACTCCTTAGGCATGGTGCACCGCAAGCTTAACGTGCCTGGAGAGAAAGAGTTTGAGGGCAGGGGGGTGCACTATTGTTACACATGCGATGGACCCTTATATGGAAAGAAAGTTGTGGCTGTTGTTGGCGGAAGTGATTCTGCCGGTCTTGCATCCTTAATGTTAAAAGATTATGCAAAGAAGGTGTATGTTATTTACCGCGGGGACAGATTACGCGCTGAGCCTATTACTGCGAAGCAGGTGTATGAGCACCCTAATATTGAGGTTATTCACAAGGCGAGTATTGTTGAGATCAAGGGAGACAAGTTTGTCAGATCTGTGAAATTAGATACTGGAAAAGAAATCGAGCTTGATGGCGTCTTCATTGAAGTGGGCCATCTCCCCCTTTCAGATATTCCTAAGAAACTCGGCGTGAAGCTTGATGATCACGGATTTGTTGATGTTGATAGAACACAAGCAACCAATGTTCCTGGTTTCTTTGCTGCTGGGGATATTACGAACGCAACGACGTTGAAGCAGTTCATTACGTCTGCGGCTGAAGGAAGCATTGCTGCACAGGGTGTTTTCTTGTACTTGAAGGCACAGCACACTGCCTGATATGGTTGTCTCTGGTGTTATGTCGCTGTCGGTTTCTTTTGTGAACTGGATCTTCAGTGCAACGCCCTGTAGCGAAACGAAGGAAACCTTCGGGGTTTGAGGCATGCGTGTAATTTTATCTTAAGTTGTGGCTGTATCTTAAAAGTAGTAAATAATGAAAAGATTTAAATACAAAACACCTACAAAGCAGTACGATGGAGAAAAATTTATTAGACGATTTCATTGGAGATTTTCAACTAAACAGAAAATCCGGAGTTTCAGTGGTTACCGCTGAACATTTGTCCCACTTGAAGTCTGTTGGTTTTTCAGTTGAAGATTTATTCAATCATCTATGTAAGCACCATCTTAGTCTATTGCATGGTTCACGGTCTGATATCTCTGATGATCACTTGAGGCCGGATGAACCAGGTAGGATTTATTGCTCTGATTTAGCTGCAATTGCCCTGCTGAAAGCAATTGTATCTAACAGAGGATTACCATATCCCGGGTTGCAGTATCCTTTTTTTATTGATAAGACTCATCTATTAGAAGTTAGAATTCACGGGATGAATGACGAGACTCTTGGAAACGCTGGGTTTGTTTATGTTTTGAATCGAAGAGAAGGATTCGTGAATGATCCTATAGGTTCATGGCAATATGTGAAGAGGGGCGAAGAAGCCCCATTTGCAGCTAAAGTTGAAGTAGCAAGAACGGATTTTCCGGATTTTCTATACCCTTTGTTTGATGCAACTCACAATAGAAGAATACAAGTGGGTTCAAGCACCACCTAAAAGAAGAACATGAAAAACGTTTATCTCTTAGTACGACACGGTCCAACACCAATGAATGAACAAAGGATTTACGTTGGAAAGCGTGACGACGCTCTCAGCATTACCGGCATTGAGACTGCGTTGAACCTACAAGTAGCCCTCAAGAGCATACGAATCGGGCATGCTTATACTTCACCGTTGAGGAGAGCACGGGATACGGCCATGATCGCATTAGGTATGGCATTCCCCGTCCGCGAAGGGGAGGCATACTCCCTCTCAAGACTTAGCGCCGATGGAGCCTTTCATAACATCCCGCTTGTTGAGGATCCTCGCCTTTCTGAAAGAGACATGGGACTACTAACAGGCCAACCGTACAAACCACTATTTCCAGAAGATGAACTTGGAATGGAGCGCAGTAAAGACCTCCATAGTAGAGTAGTTGACTTCTTTGAAGAAATTTCGACTCGACACCACAGACAAACGATTCTTGTCGTTTCACACTTTGGACCAATTGAACGTGCTATCCGATACTTCTTGCGGCTCCCTTGGAACGTCCCCCTCAACCAGCATATTGAGCACTGCCAACCCCTAATGTTTGAACAGTAAATGTGTGTAGAAAAAGGGTCACGGGACTAGTTTTCGGCGCAATATTTATACAGAAGGCATCATTTTACTGCTTTATGAAAACATTAACAGCCGTGGTGCATAAAGAAGAAGATATGTGCGTTGCAACATGCCCTGAAGTTGGTACGGTTAGTCAAGGATACACTATTGAAGAGGCAGTTATAAATCTAAAGGAGGCCACCGAACTTTACTTAGAGGAGTTTCCATTAAAGGAGGTTAAACATCCTCTTCTTACAACCTTTGAGGTGGCTGAGGTTGCACCAGCTTAAGAAGACATCTGGGAAAGAATGTGTAAAGATTCTTTGCAATAAATTCGGGTTTTCTGTTGTTCGGCAGCGAGGTAGTCATATCGTCCTTCGGAAAGAAACAACCGAAGGAGCTGTTGGCACTGTAGTTCCAAATCATAAAGAAATAAAACTTGGAACGCTATAGAACATCTTAAAACTTGCAAGAATTGAAGAGCATGAATTTGCCCAGCATCAATAACGCCAAAAATTAATTTCCACTAATCGCTGTTATACGCCCCGAAAGTCCGCAGACTTGAGAATGTAATGTGGTTCGAGCGATAGCGAGAAAGTTTCTCCGCAGAGAAATTGAACATAACTGTTGTTATGTTCTCCCGATATAGATTCGAGCGATAGCGAGAAAGTTTCTTCGCCGCGAAATTTCATATAAGTGGTGTAATATTTGTCTTTCGTAGAACGACTGTG
>CAZDTM010000014.1:13812-15062 GCA_964508385.1 Candidatus Woesearchaeota archaeon
TAGCGAGAAAGTTTCTCCGCAGAGAAATTGAACATAATCGGTGTTATATTCGTCACGAAGTGACCGAGCCAAAGTGCAACAGTTTTTGCGAAGCAAAAATTGGCGAAGAGTTTTCGTGCCTAAATTAAAAGTTGGAGACCCCCCCGCCGAAATCATAATCATCAGATAGTGACAACACAACCGTAAGGTTTAAATACTTGCTATTTCTAACTGTATACTATGAGCGCAAAATCAACTATACGGAATTGCACTAAGGAAGATTTTGTTAGTTCTAACTCTAAATTCTATTATTACTATCTCTAGGTCTGAGCCTGTTTTTTCAGACTGTGAAATTTTCTAATTATTCATAGTTCTGGTTTCTAGGTTCAGACCATTATTGTTTAGCTTATGCTTTATTCCTCCCTATAGCTCAATGGCAGAGCAATCGGCTGTAAACCGATGGGTGCTGGTTCAAATCCGGCTAGGGAGACTCAGCCGCACGGGCTTAAAACGTGGAGGAGAAAAATATGGAAGAGAAAAATGAACCGTTGGAAATATACGAAGAAAGGTTTATCCGAAGGTTAAGGAAATAGAGAAGCAGGAGTAAAACTCTGGTATGGCTGTAGCTGCGGTCGGCTTCACCAGGCTGATCCAGAAACAGGACACGTAGATACTGGGTGGTACTGAACCAAGACCACTTCGGTCTTTTTGCCTATACCGCGGCGGGGGTCTCCTTATAAAATTTGCACGAAAATTGAATATAACGATGTTAGATGACCGAGCCTCGTGAGTCCCCCGCACCGACTGGAAGGAGGCGAGGATGGGACGAACAGAGGTGCGAGGCGAGGATTTCGAATCACTCACCAGATTGAGAAATCCGAAGAGTCGAGAAAGGTACCGAAAAGTTTATATATTACTATGGAGTGGCTACAATAATGACCTGGCATGGAATTAAGGATACACATATTGAAGGGAAACTTAAAGCGATTAAAAAAGTAGATATTCGGCTGAATGCAAGCAAGGATCAAGACGAAGATTCGAAAAGCCACGTTATAACTTCTTTGGAAATAGAGACTAATAATGGTATTGAAGAGCTTGAATTTCATGGTTTAATTTTCCCTGATTCGATAGGGCATAGAGTCAAATATTCAAGAAGAGCTCATCAGACTCCCCCAGAAGATGATGGTACGTATCTTTGCTGGGGAATGTGGTATGATCTTGATGATTTAAACATACCAAGAAGCTATGCTACTTATGTAGTAAGAAACAGA
>CAZDTM010000015.1:0-14971 GCA_964508385.1 Candidatus Woesearchaeota archaeon
AAGAGGGAGGACAATATTCTCTAAAAAATCAACCAGTTCTACAACAGTATGACAAAAACGGAAATCCTGTTGGAGAACCATTTGTCCGACCGTCAAATTTACTGTTTGGATAAAATACTTCTAGGCGACTTTTTTCAATTGCAATTAATTGCTGTTAAGCGACCGAGCCAGAATGGCGAGGCAAGGTTTAAGTCCGAAGGACATTAAACCGCAGAGTATTTTCTGAGCCTCAAATAAATCCCGAGCAAAGCGAGACAAGAATTTACCTCAAACTAGGGCGAAGAAAATATTTTGCTTAACTACTCATATATGATGAGGGCAGTTTTATCGTGTTCCAGCCTTTTCTAAGAAGAAACAGACAAGCCCATACCTTAAGAAAAACCTCGCTTTTCGTGCCATACGAGAGTAAAAAGCGAAGTCTGTAGCTGCGCAAGATTTTCGGAAAAACAACAGAAGTCTTCTTCAAGATAACTGCATCCACAACATGATGGGCATCCTTACGCTTGTATCGAATGAAGCAAAGCGACGTGGTCTCTCAGAGCGAACTATAAGCACCTACCTCTACTGCATAAGCACATTCTTGAAAAAGCTCAACAAAGAACCACATCGCATCACAAAGTACGACATCCAAGCCTATATCGATAGTCTTATCGCACGCGATTGTTCAGGCAACACTCTTAACGTCCATGTCAACGCTTTAAGATTTCTCTTCCAAGAAATACTCAACAAACCAGTCGTTAAGAATATCACTTACTCAAAAACGCCACAACGATTACCAACAGTTCTTGCGCAAGAAGAAGTGCAGCGTTTATTCACTGCCATCACCAATCAAAAACATCGGTTGATGATTGAACTTTTGTACGCTTCAGGCATGCGAGTCTCAGAACTGACTAACCTTAAAGCAGAAGATCTCCTCCTTCAAAAAAAGCTCGGCTGGGTGCGGCAGGGAAAAGGAAAGAAAGATCGTATTTTTATCATCGCAGACAAGCTCATCGAGAACATCAGGATTCATCTCCAAAAAGAGAGTGTCAGTGAAGGCTATCTCTTCAAAGGAAGAAAAGATCGTCCTTTGCATACAAGAACTTTACAGGAAATTATCAAGCGCGCCACAAAAAAGGCCGGGATCAAGAAGTATGTTCATCCACATACACTGCGTCACTCCTTCGCAACCCACCTCATCGAGAACGGCTACGATGTCGCGTCAGTGCAATCCTTATTGGGCCATGCGTCAATCAAAACCACCATGATGTATGTTCATATGGCGGATCCCAAGCTCACAAATATCAAAAGCCCGTTTGACGCTCTGGGCAACGAAAAGGGGGTTGCGTAATTCAAACATAAACTATATAAGCCCCCAGTCACCAAGAATTTTTAAGAGGTGTTATGTGGTTACTTTTGACGGTTTTGGCCCTGAAAAAATACTAGAAGTGTACAATCCAAAGATAGGCATGCATGGTTTTCTCGTGTTGGACAACAGCGCCAAGGGCCCGTGTAAAGGCGGCATCCGCCTCACCCCCACGGTTTCTGTCGATGAAGTTGCTCGTTTAGCCAGAGCCATGACCTGGAAATGCGCCATGGCAGACCTCCCCTTTGGCGGAGGAAAGGCAGGGATCATTCTCAACGACAAAGACGTCACCAAGGAAAAGAAGAAAGAGATCGTCCAGGCCTTTGCAGAGGCCATTAGGGCCGTGTGCCCGTCGCTCTACGTTGCAGGCCCAGACATGAACACAGCAGAGGAGGAAATGGGGTGGATTGCTGAAGCGTTGAACAACAAGAAAGCCTGCACCGGCAAACCAAAGTCTATGGGGGGCGTCCCTCATGAATTAGGAAGCACGGGTTTTGGCGTCATCCAAGCAACGCTCGTGGCGTGTTCCCACGAGAAACTTGATCCCAAGAAAGCGACTGTTGCGATCGAGGGCTTTGGAAACGTGGGCTGGTTTGCGGCAAAATTCGCGGCAGAGCACGGCATGAAGGTCGTTGCCGTGTCAGATTCACGAGGCGTCATCTACAATAAAAACGGCCTCGACTTCAACAAACTGTTCACAATCAAGAAAACAAAAGGAACAGTCACTGCCTACACGCCGGGCCAGATTCTGCCAAGCAAAAAAATCATTGAGGTTGATGCAGATATCTTGATTACGGCAGCAATTCCAGACCTCATCAGCACGGCAGATGTCGACAACATCAAAGCAAAAATAATTATCGAAGGCAGCAACATTCCCATGTCGGCAGAAACAGAGCGACTCTTTCATAACAAGGGCGTCTTGGTTGTGCCAGACTTTGTTGCCAACGCAGGAGGAGTGATCAGTTCCTATGTTGAATACATCAATGGCTCTGTTGACGACATGTGGAAAATGGTAAAAGCAAAGATTACCAAGAACACGAAAGAAGTTCTTGATCGCGCTGCGAAAATGAAATGCACGCCGAGAGAATGCGCTGAAGAACTAGCGAAAGAGAGAGTCTGGAAAGTCTGCAAAACCTGCAGAGTCGACATGTGACTTTATTCTACAAGGCGATCAAGAGCTAGTCGTCGTGTTATCCACAGCGCAACAACGCCAGTAATCGCTAACTGCACGAAAGGCGACAATCCAATGCCAAAGACCACGGGCATCAGCCCATTGTAACTCCATCGCGCCTGCAGGTAGACTCCGCGATACTCAATAAGTGCCGCCAAAAGAAGAGCCAAGCCAGCAAAGAGCGCAAGTCTTGTGTTCTGCAACGTTTTAATCCAGAAGAAATTCTTGAACAGAAAACCAGTCACCACATAGAGAAAAAGAACACTCAATCCATCCATAACAGAAACGTACCACATCATCGGAAGATACTCGGAGGAAGGAATGTTGTGGTCTTGATACAATAACACGGCGTGATTCGATTCCCACACAAAGTTAAGAACAAAGGCGACTACAAAAAGTGCGATGAAGAAGAGGATGAACTGGCGATGTGCGTTCTTCATAACAAAAGGAAACACCATGATCTTAAATATCTATCTCCTTATCCGCCATGCCCACAGTCCATGTACCCACAAATCTTTCCTGCGTGGGAAAATGATGCCTTGCCACATTCTTTCACAGCAATCCCAAACAGCGTCATGGCCTCATCAATTTCTTCTTTTCCAACAATCAATGGCGGAATAAAGCGGATTCCTTTCTCTCCGCACTTCAGCAGCACGAGCCCCCGTTTTAAGGCGCTAATGACCACATCATTTCTCGTCTTCACTGTCGGCAGATCAACAGCCCTCATCAACCCAAGTCCGCGTTCATTCAATACTGGCAATTCTCGCAAGCGTTTTCCTAAATAAGCACCCATCCTCTCTGCACGGTGAACAAGACGATCGCGTTTCATCACGTGGATTGTTGTCACACCAGTCACTAAATCAATAATCTGCCCACCACCCCACGTGCTCGAAATAGCACCAGATGCAGCAGGAAAGGTTTTCTTGTTTGCAACTGTAGCAGCTACTTTCAATGCCTTGGCACACGACATGATATCTGGAATAATGCCATAATGCTGGAACGCCCACCACTCGCCTGTTCGCCCCACCCCGGACTGCACCTCGTCGGCGATATAGGGGATCTCGTGCGTAGCGCAAAACTTTCTGACTAAGCGCACCATGCTTCTTGGAGCAACGTTATATCCTCCCTCGCCCTGCACATGCTCCAAAATAACGCATCCGATGTCTTCAGGATGCGCTTCTTGCCTGATGATGCGTTCTAGTTCATCGATCGCGTGCTCACTGAATGGGAGCCTTTTTGTTGGGATAGAGAGGAGGTGTTGCTTGTGCACACGGCTCCTGTTGGTAAGGGACAGCGCACCCAGCGTCCTCCCGTGAAAGGCCGAGGTAAACGATACAACAAACTTCGCTGTGGGCCGTCTGAATAAAGCAACTTTGACGGCGTTCTCCACTGCTTCTGCTCCCGAGTTAATGACAAACGCGGCATTGAGCTCCTTCGGCGTAATTGACAGCAACGCTTCTAAAAAGTCAACATGCTCTTTCACGAGAAAGTCCTGGCCAGCAAACTTGAGCGGGTCCCTTCCCTGGTATTGGTGCAGGGCTTCAACGATATCCGAATGATTGTAGCCTAAGGGGTTGGAGGCGATCTGCGACGCGAAATCGAGAAACGTGTTTCCGTCTATGTCCTGAAAGTAGCAGCCTTCACCGGCGGGAGAATGCACAAAGGGGTATTCTAACCCATATGCTCCATTTAAACGACGAAAGGTTTCAATGCATCTTTCTGACTTCGGACCAGGCAATGGCGTGCACATTGCTGCTTTCATCTCACTCAATACCCTGCGCTTTCTGCAAGCGCCCCGAATAATCAATGTACGCAACTTTTACTTCGCTGAACTCGTCAATGCCTAATATTCCAGCCTCTCGTGCGCCATTCCCCGTCTTCTTCACGCCGCCAAAAGGCAGGTGCACTTCGGCACCGATTGTTGATGAGTTTACGTACGTGATGCCTGCCTCGATGCACTCAATGGCGAGCATCGCGTTTGATATGCTTTTCGTATAAATGGAAGAAGAGAGTCCATACTCCACATCATTGCACACCCGGATACCTTCGTGCAGATTCTTCACGCGCAGCACGCTTATGGTTGGGCCAAAGATCTCTTCGCGCGCAATCCTCATTGTTGGCTTCACCTGGCTGAACACCGTGGGCTTGTAAAAGAAGCCTTTCCCTCTTCCGGCCTCTCCACCGCAGAGCAGACGCGCCCCCTCTTTCTTTCCGATGGCGGTATACGAATGCACTTTTTCCACTGCTCGCTTGTTGATGAGAGGCCCCACATCAGTACTTTCTTTCAGAGGATCACCCAGCCGAAGCCTCTCAGCTTTGTGCACCAGCATCTCAGTGAACTCGTCAGCGATGTTCTCCTGGATGATGACGCGCGATGCAGCAGTGCATCGTTGTCCTGTTGTTCCAAACGCCCCCCACACGACCCCTTCCAAGGCAAGCTCGAGATCAGCGTCCTCCATGACGAGAATAGGATTCTTTCCGCCCATCTCCAAGCCAACTTTCTTCAGTCCAGCATGCTGCACCACGAATTCGCCAGTTGCACGCGATCCAGTGAATGAGATGCCACGAACAGCAGGATGCTTGATCAATGCGGCTCCAGCTTCCTCACCACTCCCCGTCACCATATTCATCACGCCAGCAGGCACGCCAGCCTCTTCACAAATTCTTACCAGCTCATATGCACACAAAGGCGTGTCTGATGAAGGCTTCAGCACCATACTGTTTCCGCAGATCAAGGCAGCAGATGCCTTCCACGCAGGAATGGCGATCGGGAAATTCCATGGCGTAATCAATCCAGCAACGCCCAGTGGCACTCTCAAGGTGTAGCATGTTTTGCGGGGCAGCTCAGAAGGGGTTGTACAGCCGAGCAGCCTTCTCCCCTCTCCGCCCATGTACTCAAAGACATCAATCGCCTCTTGTACGTCGCCCACACCTTCCTTCAGCATCTTTCCCATCTCTGTAGACACGAGCCTTGCCAATCGCTGCTTCTCCCTTTTTAAGAGGCGGGCGATCTCGAACAGAATCTCTCCGCGCCCTGGAGCTGGGACTGCCGCCCACTTCTTCTGCGCTTCTAACGCGCACTTCACGGCGGCGTCAATGTCCTGCTGTGTACCCTGCGGAAAACGAGCAAGAGGCTCTTCAGTTGCTGGGTTGAGAGAAACAAAGGACGTCCTTGATGAAGAGGCTCTTTCCTTTCCACCGATCCATAAGCCGCGTGCCTTCATCTTATCACCTCTTCTGTTTTCAGAGAACTCCCTCTTCTTATAAATGTTCTTCTCACGACGGCTTTGCACAATACATCACTATCACTCTTTCCAAACATCACACCAACCTGACGAGAGAAACTCTTTTAAAGAGAGGATGTCACTCAAAACACGTCATGAAAAAAGAGGGGATGTATCTCATCTTAGTGACTGCGTTCTTTTTGCTTGTTCTTTCTGGATGTACATCACAAGACCTCAATGAATTCAAAAGCGCGCGCGGCCTGAATTTTCTCAGCGGTCGTGCCACGACATGTTCCCAAGACAAAGACTGCGGTGTGGGATATATCTGCGAGTCTGGTTCCTGCAAGTTAGGATGTTTATCAAACACGGACTGTTCGAGCGGGGTGTGCGACATTAACACCGGACGATGCAGCTCCAAGGCAGAGTGCTCGTCGGATAGCGATTGCCCAAAGAGATGCGACCTATCCGTGCAGAAATGTGTCGAGTGCTTGGAACAGGAAGATTGTGACGCACAGTCGGTGTGCAACCTCGACACGAACAAGTGCGAACAACAACGAGTAAACCAATGTGTTGACTCTGATGGTGGCGACACCAGCGAAGTGTTCGGAAGACTTACGGGGAAGGATGCGTATGGAAACGTCATAGACCAGAATGACCAGTGTGACGGAAACAGGCTCTTTGAAAAAATATGCACGGAAACTAGCTACACCTACACAGAGCACACCTGCGCAAATGGTTGCCAGAATGGCGCATGCGTAGCAGACAAGAAGACAGAGGACATTCCCTGCACTGATCCAGATGCCTCTGACAAGTTTGTGAAAGGCACTACCACTGGAAGACTCACCTCTGGTGGTTTATCTGAAACAAAGACAGATGAATGCTCAGCGTATGATGATAAGCATGTAACTGAATACGTCTGCCTTGAAGACAGGGGAACGCAGCTTATCTTTCTCAAAACAATAGAATGCTTTACTGGCTGCAAAGATGGCGCGTGCCTGCCCGAAGAAAGGCCAGCACAGGAAGAAGGGTTGACTGTTACACTCAAGGCAGGAGAGTCAAAAGAGTTTGCTTTGTACAACGGGGCTATTTCAAAAGCAATCTTCCGCCTCACGAAAGTTGACACTGGAGAGCCCTATCATGAAATCAGCTATAGTTTGACCCAGACGACCGGCGCCTTCGGTGGCGCAGGCAACATTAACTTAGGCGACATTGACGCTGGCTACTACCCTCTCCTTCAAACTTCTCTCTCCCTCAACCCTGTGGAGCGAGGGAAGGACACAGTCACGTTTGTCATCAAAGAGTGCAAAGACCTTAAAGATCCCCGATGCATCAGCAAAGAATGCAAGGACTACACCTATGGCAACACGAAGTTTGCGCAAGGATACTACCTTACCTGGGAGCCCTATTCGCAGCGCGCCAAATGCTCTTATCGTTCTATAGGACCATTGGCTGGGACGTTGCAGGATCTTGATAAAGATGGATATATGAATGACAAAGACTGCAATGACAATCTTGCCACTACTTACCCCGGAGCAGCAGAGGCGTGCGATAGCGTTGATAATAATTGTGACGGCCAGATTGATGAGAATGGCGTCTGCAAGAAAGAACTTCCATGCCAAGACCCGGATGGAGACAATGTCAAGCAAGCAGCAACAGTTACCTACAAGGATGCTGGAGGCGCTACGAAGACCTTCACTGATAGGTGCGTCGGCGTTGTGGGTGTTCTTGAGGGGCTCTGCACAGAGGACGGCACGTTTGCGTGCGAAAAGGAAGAGAACTGCAGACGGCGATGCTCTGCTGGAGAGATTTGCGAGAGCGGCGCCTGCACACCAACAAAAACCACCTGTACAGATTCTGATAGTGAAAACAAAAATGTAGCTGGTACTGTACGATACGCGGACGAAAAGGGGACAAGCAAAACCCTTGGGGATGCCTGCATCGGCTACAGGTTTGTTGAGGAAGCGCTCTGCAATGTCATCAACCAGGGCAGAACCAAAGTGCTCAAATGCACCAGCAATGAGGTCTGCCTCAATGGGGCGTGCGTGGCATCACAGGAGAAATGCTCAGACTCTGACGGAAAAGACAGGGCAAAGAAGGGCGTAGTTGCGTACGTTGGCAAGGAGGGCAGCAAAGGCGAGTTTACGGATTCCTGCAGCGGCGATTCCTTTGTGAGCGAGGGCGTCTGCAAGCTGAACACTTTCCTGTCGATAAAGACAGCCTGCCCGGCGGGCACCATCTGTTCGGATGGCGCATGCGTTCAAGGAGCGAAAAACAGGGAGCCGACATGCAAGGACAGCGATGGCTTTGATGTTGCGCGCGCTGGAGACGTCAGGTACACCGATGAGACTGGAGCAGAACGTTCAGAATCCGACAGCTGCTTTTCTGACAAGTATGTGAACGAACAGGTATGCATCGGCAACCAGAAGAGAACATACCAACGATATTGCATTGGATACTGCAGGAATGGCGCCTGTGTAGGATGATACCATGACAAAGACGAAACAAAAAAAGAAGAGGAACAGTATTGTTATTAAGAAGGTTCCGCAGAAAAAAAGTAAAAAGACGGGCTTGATTCTTCTGGCACTCGTCATTCTAGGTGGATTGTTGTTTTTTGCACTTAGTTCACAAAAAGGAGAGACACCAGTTTCCACTCAGAGGGAAGAGGCGGGAAGGCAAGATGTCCAAGAGACGGGAACACCACAAGCAGCAAACCCCTGCGACAATCCAGATGCAGCACGGAACGAAATACAGTCGCTCGCAGAAGCTATCAGCGTTGCTGAAAACGAGCTGCAAGGCCTTGAAGTTGACCTAGAATTTGCACAGGAAGACGGGTCATTTGTTGCGGACATAGAAGAGTCTGTAGAAAAGCAAAAAGCGTACATCACTGCGCTTACTCAAGCCATGAGCGAGCTTCAAGAGACCATCAGGGACTGCTAAGCCTTACTGTTGTACTTCTTTTCAATGGCTGCTTGTACAAGTCCCAAGAACAAGGGAGCTGGCGCTTCTAGCCTTGATTTGAGTTCAGGATGCGCCTGTGTTGCAAGGAAGTATGGGTGATTTTCTATGCAGATGAACTCAACGAGCTTTTGATCTGCGGAAGAACCTGCAACATTGAGGCCATTTTTTTGTAGGACTTCACCATACGCAGGATTGACTTCATATCTATGACGGTGTCGTTCACTTACCCTGTGGTTCTTGTAGAGTCCATACGCTTTTGAGTTCTTGTCCAGCAGCGCTGTACAACTTCCAAGCCGCAATGTTCCTCCTTTGTCGAGCTTTTCGTTCTGTCCTGGCAGGAAATCTATCACTTTCGTCGGCGCATGAGGATCGCATTCGCCGGATGTTGCGTCATGCAGATCGCACACATTCCGCGCGTATTCAATGACGGCAAGCTGCAAACCGAAGCAGATTCCCAAGAAGGGGCAGTGCGACTCTCGGGCACGCTGTATCACTTTTATCTTTCCTTCTGCTCCCCTCCAGCCAAACCCGCCAGGAACAATAACGCCATCGACTCCTTTTAGGGCATTTTTTGCCTCTTCTGCTGTTTGGATGTTGGTTGTTTCAATCATCCTGACGTTTATCTTTGTCTTCGTGTTTGCGCTGCAATGCAGTAATGCTTCTCTGATGCTCGCATAGGAATCCTCAAGAGCAGTGTATTTGCCGCACAACGCAATGGTTATCTCTTTCTCTGGGTGGTTTAAATTGTTGATAAACCCAGGCCATCTTAACGGCGGGTTTTCATCAAGAGCGAGCTTCAACCTTGAGTTGAGCATCTTAGTTATTCCCTGCCTATGAAAGCTTTCTGGAATTTCATAGACGTAGGCAAGATCGTGATCAGAGATGACTGCTTCGTATGGCACGTTGCAGAAGGCAGAGATTTTTCTCCTGATATGCTCGGCGACTGGCTCGCTGCACCGCGCGATTATGACGTCGGGGTATATGCCTCGCTCAAGGAGAAGCTTCACGCTCTGCTGCGTCGGCTTTGATTTTTGCTCCTTGATCCCTCCTGGAATGGGAACGTACGTCAGATGAACAAACATGCAGTTGTCACGACCGGCTTCAGCGCTCAATTGCCTCGCGGCTTCAATGAAGAGCTCATTTTCAATGTCTCCAATAGTTCCACCGACTTCAATGATGACGATATCGGCTTTTTCTGATGCCGCGACATCCCTGTATTTTTCTTTTATGAGGTCGGTCACGTGCGGGATAAACTGCACTGTCTTGCCGAGATAGTCGCCTTTTCTCTCTTTTTTCTGGATTTCTGCAAAGATTTTTCCCATCGTGATTGATTGCGCTGAAGAACACGTGCAGTTGAGAAATCGCTCATAATGGCCAAAGTCCATATCAACTTCCGCTCCGTCATCCAACACAAAGACCTCTCCATGCTCCTGCGGGTTCATTGTTCCTGGATCGGTGTTGAGATAACCGTCGAGCTTTATGGGGACTACTTTGTACTTGTAGGAAAGAAGATGGCCGATGCTGGCGGCAGCGATACCTTTTCCTAAGCCAGAGAGAACACCGCCTGTCACGATAATGTACTTTGTTTCTCTTTGAGAAGTTGTATCTGGACTGGACACGGAGGCAGATAACGAATGGGAGTTTTATACTTAATTGTTGTAAAGAACATACGTTGTTTCTTGGCTTTTCCCTTTGTCCAGCACACTCCGCGAGCTGCTACAGCTGCCGGCTGCTCATAGTATACACCACCGTTATCTTTTAATACCAAAATTCTTTTGATTTGCTATGCCACTTACGCACTATTACTTCAGGATAGAACAGCATGGCGAGACGCACAGCCGAATTCTTCTGTACAAAGGTACAGAAGCAGAACAGAAAAACGGAAATCTGCACTTTCTCGCCTTCGCCTCGCTTCGTAGTGATGCTGTCCTGCATACAAGGGGGGATTTAACAATTGAAGAGAAAGCGGTAGTCAGAGATGATCTTGAGAAAGCGATCAAGTGCGCGTTGAATGAGCGCGGTGAACCAGCATGTTCTTTTTTTGCTCACCGACTTGGAGTAGGTGGTCGGTTGGATATTGAGGGAGATTGGGCGAATGTCTGTGGGACATACGTCCAGAAAAAGGAAAAAGTACGGACGAAAGGATAGTAGCGAGCGCGTGCACCTATGAAAGCTTTCTCGTGGCTTCTTAAAGGAAGTCTTCTCGGACTCGCTTTCTATGCTGGATTACGGTATGTACCCGCCTTTAATCTACTTTCTGGAGATTCTATGAGCCCAACGATTCATGATGGAGATGTCGTCATATCGAATTCCACTCTTCTCCGAAACAAGATAGAACTGGGAGACATTGTGGTCATGATGATCAACCAAGGACACAGGCGCTACCTCAAGAGAGTTGTTGGTGTTGAAAATATGTTAGCGTTTTTTCGTTCTGATGTTCCTTACTGCCTTAAAGAAGGAGAATACTGGCTAGAGGGAGATAATACCCGCCAATCGTACGACAGCAGAGATTTTGGTCCGGTACCTGAGGGCAGGATTATTAGAAAGGTTACTGGGGTTTTGTGCCATCATGAAGAACTTCCTTCTCCCTAAACGTCATTCGTTTGCGGCCAAAGATGGGTAAAAAGGCTTATATACCGCTGTAGGAGAATAAGAGCATGTCAAAAAAAGCATTCTACGGCCTTGTTGTTCTTGTTCTCCTTGTCGTCATTTTTCTTACCATCAAGTCTGGCAAAGAAGCGCCAACCACTGGAGAAGAAACAGACGGTTCTTTTCTTCCATGGAGTGAAGCACTGACCATTCTCAAGAGTGGAGACGTCGAGAGGGTTACTCAGACTCATGACCTCGACGTAGAACTTCTTCTTAAAGACGGGACCACCATTACGACAAAAGAGCCTGTGATTGACGATATCTTCAGAGAAGTAACGGCATGTGGAAGCCCCTGTGCGAGCATTACACTGGCTACAGAATAGAACAGAAAGAGATAAAGTTAAAATAGAAGTACGTTTTCTACAAAGAAAGCGATGACACCTTGCAGAAGAACCCTTGCCGCGATCGTTCTTTCTCTGATCTCTTCATGTGCGGCGTCAGGTCTTGAAGAAGAGATTCGTCGTGATGATAGATACACGAGACTACATGGAAAAGCAGAGAACGTTCACAAAACAAGGATACTCGACCCAAACGTGTATTACTTGCAGTATGATGAACGACTGCTCTTGGCGCTCAGGGAGTTCTATCTCGGTTCCGTGACGCAAAGCACCGCGCCATCAGATGCGGACCAGCATCATGTCGTCGTCAAAACAAACAACAAGTATGGTAATGGCTATCTGATCGATGACAGCGGCCTCGTTCTTACTGCCTTTCACGTTGTAGAGGACGCTAAGGAAGATGGAGCTACACTGGTAGAGGTGATTGATAGGGCCGGTCGCCACTACTTTGGTGCCAGAACAGAGGTAGGAGACAGGGTGCATGATTGGGCCGTGGTCATGATCGTAACAAATAAACCACAGCGCTCTCATCTCCTTCCTTTTGCAGAGGACTATGAACTCCTTGCAGGCACGACTGTGCAGTTTACACCATACACCATCGACTTCGGGCGTCGCGGCGCAAGTGTTGATCGCAAAGAGATACAAGGCGTCATACGAGAAAGCTACAGCAATGAAGGCGCGGGCATCATAGCAGATAGAACGCAGGAGAACAGATCTGATCTCATGACGAAGGTTCAAAAGAGATTTAGGGAAGACATAGGACTCACAGCAAGATCAGAACTTGGCATGAGCGGTTCTGTCGTCTTTGCTTGTAGGGCAGACACTCGAAAATTTTGCGGAGTGGTGTGGGGGCATAAATGCACCGATACTAACGAGCAAGGCGGACCGGCACTTGTAGTCAGATCAACAACCATTCGCGATGGTCTCCGCGAGTTCCTTGATGCACAGGGAATGTTGCAGCCTCTTGAGGCAAGGTACTGCTCAGGCTTTTAACACGTGCAACAGAATTGCCTTCTCTGTGTGGAGTCTGTTTTCAGCTTGTTGAAAGACAACGCTTTGCTTTCCATCAATCACGCCTTTCGTCACTTCCATGCCGCGCAATGCAGGTAAACAATGCATGAAGATCGCGTTCTTCTTTGCATGTTTCATCAATTTTTCATTGACTTGGTAGGGTCTGAAGATCCTTATGCGTTTCTTCTTTTGAGAAGGAGGGATATGATAGGACATCCATGAGTCAGTATACACCACATCTGCATTCTTCACGGCTTCCATGGGGTTATGTGTCACAAACACTTTTCCACCCAACTTCCGCGCCTGTGCCACTATCTTGGGATCTGGAGAAAACTCTTTGCCTTTTGGACATCCGATCCTCATGTTCATGCCGACCAACGTTGCTGCATACGCCAAAGAATGCGTCACGTTATTGTTGCTGTCGCCAACATACGCCAGCGTGAGCCCTCTGAGCTTCTTTTTCTTTTCCAGAATGGTCAGGACATCAGCGACTGCCTGGCAGGGATGTTCCACGTTGGAAAGACCGTTAATGACTGGGATCGATGCGTTTTTTGCGAACTTCAGAATGGCGGAGTGATCGTTCATCCGGATCATAACCACATCGCAGTAGCGCGATACCACCTTTGCCACATCCTCCAAGGATTCCTTTCCTTTTGCCCAGGGAGACACTTCTGCGTGATAATCAATGACTTCTCCGCCCATCTGGAACATGGCCGTGTCAAAGGAAAGCTCAGTACGCAGAGAGGGGGCAGCAAAGAAGGTGAGCAAAACTTTTTCATACAACGTTTTGTTATACTTCTTGGGATTCTTCTTCACCTGCTGGCTTACCTTCAATAAGCGTGAAAAACCTTTCTTTCCCGCGTCCAAGACGGATAAAAAGTGTTGCATCATCTTAGATAAACTTCCTTTTTTTTAGGATACTCACTAACTTAGCTGATGCTTCAGAACCAAGTTCGTATCGTACATCGATAACTGGCTTCTTTATATTAAGGATTCTTTGTAAATTTGCTGGCGTACCGTCAACTACAATATCACAGGGTACTTTGTTGATGGTCTGTTCTAACTCTTTTATTTGTTGTTTGTTGTATCCCATAGCCGGAAGCTCATACTGAAGATGAGGATATTTTTTGTATGTCTCTGCAATAGAACCAACAGCATATGGCCGAGGATCGACAAGTTTGCCGCCATCTCTTTGGATTGCTAATGTAGCTGCCCCAAATTTCATGCCACCATGGGAAAGCGTTGGACCATCACCTATGGCGAGACAATTCTTGCCCAAAAGAGGTCGTGGCTGTTTTATCACTAAATCTGATTTTGCTAAAACTACTTCCGCATGAGGACTATACTTTTGTATGTTACTCAAAACGTGATCGATCTCCTCCTTTTGGGCGCTGTCGATTTTATTAACGACAAGGATATCTGCCATTAGAAAGTTAATAAGACCCGGATAATAGATTAGCTCATGCCCTGCGCGGTGTGGATCTACAACAGTAATGCGCAAATTCGGTTGAATGAATGAGATATCATTGTTTCCTCCATCAAAAATTAATACATCTGCTTCTTTTTCAGCTTGCCGGACAATTTCCTTGTAATCAAACCCAGCATAGACTACAAAGCCGTGATCTAACAAAGGTTGATATTCTTCCTCCTCTTCAATAGTCGTACTATGTTTAATAAAATCATCTTCAGTTTCAAACCTCTGGCAGGTTTGTTTTGTTAAGTCCTTTCCGTAGGGCATACTGTGTCTAATGACGACAACTTTTTTACCAGCTTTTCTCAATATTTCACCGATTGCACGAGACGTCTGTGATTTTCCAGCACCTGTGCGAACAGCAGTAACCGCAATGACTGGTTTCTTTGATTGGATGTAGGTATCATTCGGTCCAAGGAGCCTAAAACTTGCGCCGGCAGCTAATGCACGAGACGCCTTCATCATCACCTCCTGATGGGATAAATCAGAATACGAGAGCACAACGTCATCTACCTTGAATTTCTTGATTAACTTCTCCAGCTCTTCTTCACGATAAAAGGGAATGTCTTTTTTGTATAACCTTCCGGCAAGTTGTTTAGGAAACGATCGTTTTTCGATGCCTGGAATCTGCGCTTGTGTAAAGCACACTACGTCATATTGAGGATTATCTTTAAAGAAAACGAGAAAATTTTCATAATCTCTTCCTGCAGCCCCCAATATGAGCACTCTACGTTTTTTCACCACATCACCTCTCACTTAAAAACAGTTCACCGCTTTATTAACGTTTGGTAGGCTCTGGCTTTG
>CAZDTM010000016.1:0-1000 GCA_964508385.1 Candidatus Woesearchaeota archaeon
ATGTTTCAAAATTTTTTGCTTATTCTTTCGTTTCATGCCACTCTTGAGAACCGTTGTCATCGCTGAAGCCAGGCTAGAAGCATCATAGGGGCGCGCGAGAAGCCCCGTAACGCCAGAAAGAACAGTTTCTGAAGGGCCTGCGCCGTCATCCCATGCAACAACAGGAGTTCCACAAGCCATGGCTTCAACTGGCGTCAATCCAAAATCTTCCTTCGGTGCAGACATGATAAAGCATTCTGCGAGAGTATACAGAGCGACAAGCTCTTGACCTGAAACGCGTCCTAGGAATATAACGCGTTCGCGAATACCTAGCTCCGAAGCCAGACGAAGAAGGGCAGCCTGTTGTTCAATTGTACCTGAAATAACAAGATCAACTCTCTTTGTCAAAGCGAAGGCACGAAGAGCGAGGTCGGGTCGTTTGTCATGAATGATGCGGCCATGAAGCAGAACAAACTTACGTTTAATGCTACGGTGTTGTAAAATAGTCTTGGCCTGCTGCTGAGGCATTGGTTTAAACAAACTCGAGACTGGAGGGTAGAGAATGAGTGGACGGATACCATAAATTTTCTGAATGCGTTGAGAGGTATACTTGCTGTTCACAAAAACAAGGTCTGCACGTTTAACGGCCGTCTTGTCCAGTTTTCGTAAGAATGGAGAAAAAAAGAAACCTGCAGCATAAGCAGTAAGGCGAGAGATGTTGTTGGCCCATGCAAAGGTGCGTTGATAGAGAAAGTTGGGAGGATGTTGCAAATACACAAC
This sequence comes from Candidatus Woesearchaeota archaeon, assembly GCA_964508385.1. Classification (GTDB taxonomy): domain Archaea; phylum Nanobdellota; class Nanobdellia; order SCGC-AAA011-G17; family UBA489; genus CAZDTM01. The sequence goes on from CAZDTM010000016.1 coordinate 760, forward strand.
ATACGGCGTTCCCTTCAAAAGTTTACGCTTATGACAGAGATACGAACAGATAAAGCTATTACTAAAAAAGAGGTCTGCAGGTAAAGACGCAAATGGGCCAACCCCAAAGAGCCCCGCAAAGAAAGAAAAAATAATTTTAAGCTGTTGTGAACCAACGCGTGGTCCAGCTTCTCGAATAGTGGGAAGGGGCGGCACAAGATATGTCTGCTCAAATATTTTTCGCGTTCTCTCGTCGAGAGAA
>CAZDTM010000016.1:1010-14429 GCA_964508385.1 Candidatus Woesearchaeota archaeon
AAACGGCCATGACTCGCTCAAGACCGCCAAGTTCAGACAAGAAATCATAAACAACTGCAACGCGCTTCATCGTCGGGCTCGTAACGTCCATCCTCCATGAGTAGTCGTGCGACGAAAAGAAGAAAAGAACGTTGCAAGTGAAAAAAGTAATATCCAAAGCAGGAGAAGAAATCCAACAACAATTCCCCATTGCCAGAGATGCTTGAAGAAGTAGATGAAGGCCGAAGAATAATAGGAAAAAAGAGAAAAGCGAAAAACGCCGGCCTGCGCAAGCTGCTTGCGTGCTGCGGCAGTTCTAATTTTCTGTTTGAAGATGTCCCGAAGCCGGTGAGAGGTATACGTAGCGATCATGCGAGGCATATCCTCATCCTCAAACAGAATAACCTTTGATCCACGCTGCATGATCGAAGCTGTTCGTTCGAAGTCATCGCCAAGAGAAAAATTCTTGGTGTAAAGCTCTTTTCTAAAAATATTCGTCAAGAACATGCTAGGGTGAGTGACAAAAAGGAGGCTGCCTTCTTTAACCGTAAAATGTTCTTTTTGATAGGAAAACCAAAGAAAAGAGCTGTAAGCAACCATCTTGTAAGCCATGTTTCCCTGCTGCAGAGGGGAGGGATTCCATTCAACCGGATAAGATTCTGCAATGCCGCCAACAGTACGATCGTTAAAGACAGAAAAAAAGTGGTGAAGGGCTTTCTTGCTACGAGCACTAAAAGTCCAGTCAGCGTCATGGACAACAATAATGTCGCCAGTAGCGTGGTGCATCAATCGGTCGATGATCTCTGGTTTTCCGTGCCGTCCTGAAAAAGAGAAAGAGCGAAACTTGCGTGAGCGGCGGCAAAAAGAGCGAACAACCTCTTCAGTGTTGTCTGTGCAGCCATCAAGGCCAACGAGAACCTCATAGCGTTCATAAGGCAGGTGGAGAAGATTCTCAAGAGGACGACTGATAAGTTTCTCCTCATTGTGCGCTGAAATGAGAAAAGATATTTTTTTCATCGGAGGTACACCCTATGAATCTTTATCCAGGAGGGGAGCCGGTCGTAGACGCCAACAAGCCAGCGTAACGGTGAATTCAAGAGACGAAGACGAAGAAGGCCGAGGAACATTTGTGAACCCGCACTAAACACGTGAAGCTTGCTATGCGCTTTGTCCATCCACACGGTAGGAACTTCAATGACGCGAAAGCCGTTTTTTTTGAGGAGATACAAAAGATTAACATCGAATGCCCATTGAGTAATGATAAGGTTAGAAAAAAGACGGTGAAGGGCTTCTCGTCTGAAGAGTTTTGCCCCGCACTGAGTATCGTGATAGGGCAAAAAGAAGAAAATCCGGGCAAGGAAATTAAAGCTGCGTGAAGCGATGCGGCGACGGAATGTTTGCGGAGGATAAACACGGGACTGAGGAAGCCAGCGGGAAGCAATAACTCCATCAAAAGAGTGAAGCGAGTTCGCAAGGGCATAAAATGCCTCTGGGGGGGTGCTGCCATCAGCATCAACATATCCTACCAAAGGGGAGGTGTTTGCCTTAATACCCTCAATAATAGCGCCACCCTTCCCGATTTTTTCTTGGAATTGGAGGATAGTAATCTCAGGAAAGGTACGACGACATCGCTGAACAACGCGGAGAGTGTTATCAATGCATCCATTCAAAACAACAGAAAAAGTAGTCTTAAACTCGCGACGATGCCGTCGAAAAAAGAGGCAATAGGTCTTCAAAGTAATGCCTATTCTCTGTTCTTCGTTATAGGCCGGAATGATAATAGTAATCGCGCGCGGTTTCATCAAAAAACAAAGTGAGCCTTTTTTTAAAGCTTTGTCATGGAGGGACTGAAGAGAAGGGGAAAGAACAAGAGTGCAAAGAGGGCTGCCATGACCAACGTAGAAATGAGAAGGATCGTTGTGAACGAGCCATGATAAAGCCACAAAAGAAGTGCTTGAAGAACGTTGAAGAGCAAAAGAAGAAAAACAAAAAAGCGCTTTTTGAGAGCCGCATAATAAAATGAGGTGAAATACACAAGGCTGTACACAACAATAAAGAGGCCAAACCAGCCGACATAAGGAACAACGGTTAAGAACTTATCGCCGAAAAGAATCAGGATCAGTAATCGAGGAAATGCAAAGTAAACAACGAGAGCAACACCTAAGCAAGCAAGCATGATGAGAAGCGATTTCAAAAAGAGTCGCCAATGATCGCTCTTTTCATCGATAAACTCAGAAGTTTTTGCGAACATAACTTGGGTAATAGAAACGCTTCCGAAGAAGATGACTTTCCCAAGCAGAGAAAGAGCAGAATAGTATCCTGCCTGCGCCGGATCAAAGAAATGTTTGACAAGAACGACATCGATGCTGAAAAAAGCAGTGAGGCTGAGAAGCATGAAGAAGACGGGGAAGGAGTATGCATAAACTTCTTTTGTGTTGAATGAGTGGGAAGGATAGCGAAAAAAAATGCGGAGGGGAAAGAAGAAAAAAAGGATGACGAGCGTATAGGCCAGAAGAATCGCCCCAATAGCCCCAAACACGCGATATCCCAAGAAAACGAAAAGGACGCCGGAACTTAATTTCACAATGCCTTCAACCAGGAGGTTAAAGCTTAGGGCAGGAAAGAATTGGCATCCTTGAAGAATGCCCCTTCCAATTGGTACGAGAAGGGCGAAAAAAATCAAAAGGCCAGAAAAATACAGGATGCCGCGATCAATAGTCAAGAAGGTGGAGAGAAACGGAACAAGCGCGAAGTATGCCGCATACATCAGTAAAGAATAAAGAAACATCCGTTTCGTTGATTGGACAAGCAGAGCTTTAATATGGGAGTACGACTTCTTGACCCAAAAGCTCACTGCAAAGCGGGATATTGCTGCCTGGATGGTATTGGTAAACGCAATGTTCACCATGTAAAATGCAGAGAGGATCGTCCCCAACACGCCATACTGTTCCGGGCCAAGTATGCGCGCCATGTAAAAATGGTAAAGAAAACCAAGTCCGCCAGCAACAAAACTGCCAACAAAGAGAACGAGGTTATCGCGAAGGAGCTTGCTGTTCCAGGCCAACGCAATTTTCTGTCTGATCATGCGCACCTTACAACACCCAGATCAATGATGAAAGAACAAGTTCTCCAAGCAGGAGGAAAACAACAATCTGCGTCTCAGTAAACTTGCCGGTGCGTGCAAAGAAGTGAGGTAAAGAATAAATTTCTTTGTAGTAAGAATGAATGGTTCCACCCTCACAGTAGCCATAACTCTTGGCGTTGAGCTTGCATCGTAGCTTCAAAAAGAGTTCAGCAAAAAAAGGAATTGAGATGATAAGTGCTGCCTTTTCGATGTTGCCGAGAATAGCAATCGCTGCCAACCCCGCGCCCAGGAGATAGGTGAGTGAATCACCCGGAAGAATCTTCGCAGGATTCCAGTTATACAACAAGAAAGCCAACAGGCTAAAAAAGAGGGCAAGAGCAAAGAGTGTTGCTACATAGCGTTCATTCACATACGCGTACAACCCCAGTTGCGCAAAATAAATTCAAGCCCGTTATACCCTGCGAGCATATTAACCATGTTTGAAGCGCCAATGACGCCAAGAGGGATCAGAAAAAGGGGATAGAACAAGCCAAAATCAACTTTTCCAAAGAAAGGAACCGCCATGAGCGTTGTTCCGGCATTGACCACCATAAGAGGCACCGCAGCAAACAACGTCAACAGTGGTTTCTGCCACTGCTGCAACCCTGAAGATTGGTCAGGTTTCCGAATCACAAGATCGTCAACAAACCCAACCAGGCAGATAGTCATAATAGAGATAACGCCTGCGAACAAGAAGTTCAGCGCCGCAGGATCAAGCGTAAAACTGATGCGAGACGTATGGAAGAAAGTTTGAAGAAAAATGAAGATCATCATAGACGCTAAAAATCCACCCAAGACAACGAGGCCCCCAGAAAGAGGCACCAGGGGCTTCTCTGGTTTGTTCATATCGTAGACAACAAGCCGAATTTTGCGGAGATAGCGAATGAGCCACGGAGTAAAGAAAAGGACGAAGAAAAACCCTACAAGGGCCGAAAAAAAGGCGAGGAGAATCATACCTCAACAGAGAAGGGTGTTTATAAAAAGGTTTCGAGAGAAGGTTAACGCAAAAAACGATAGCGAAAAAGATTCCCCAAAAATTCAAAAACTACGGCAAACCGTACGCTAGATTTTCCGCCAAGCCGTTTTTTGTCAAAGTAGTGCACTTCGCCAACAGTATATCCAAAACGTCTGGCTTTAATCAGGATCTCGGTGTCAATAAACCAGTCCTTGGACTCCAAGCGTAAGTGGTCAAAGACTTCTTTTTTCATAATCTTCGGCTTAGAATTAATTTCGCGGTAGGGAAGGAAGAACAACAGGCGAAAAAGAAGGTTGTAGCACTCAGAAGCAATAATGCGGAGGAAGCCAATCTGTCTTTTTTTTCTCACGCCCTTCACAACATCAAAGCCCTCCTTGGCCATAAGATGATGGGCCGCGACAATCGCATCAACAGAAATCTGGTTGTCTCCGTCAATGTAACCGACATAGTCTCCTTTTGAAGCATGAAGACCCTGCAACACCCCATAACCATATCCCTGATTCTTTGGCACATGAACCGGATGGATATGCGTGTTCTTCCGGGCAAAATCAAGAATCAAATGCCGCGTGTGATCCCAAGACCCATTATTGACTAGGACAAGCTCATAGGGGATTCGTGATTTCTCAAAAGCTGAGACCAATGAGGGAACAAGAACAGGGATATTCTTCTCTTCATTGTAGAGTGGAACAACGAGCGACAAAAGAGGAGAACGTTTCATAGCATCAACACAGAACGTTTTCTTTTAAAAGTTTCGCTGAGAGAAAAAAGGAAAGGATTAAAAGCGAGAAACGAAAAAAGGGGGTATGACAGAAAGAAAGATCCTCGTAACTGGCGCCAGTGGATTCATTGCAACCCATCTTCTCAGCGAACTAAAAAAAAGGGGAAGACCTGCAGTTGCATACTATGAGGATGTGCTAAAACCAATTAGCACTGAGGAGGACGTAGGCGCGGTTATTCATCTTGCCGCAAAAGTATCAAGAGAAAAGCAGGAAATAGACAAAGAAGTGTATGAAACGAACTTTGAAGGAACAATAAACGCCTTAGAATTTTGCAGAGAAAAGAAAGCGAAGCTCATTTTTGCATCAAGTTGCGCCGTGTACGGCGATCCTCAAACAACGCCAGTAAGCGAAAATTGCTCTCCAGCGCCTCTTGCGCCCTACGCTACAGCAAAAACGGCCGCAGAATATGCGTGTCAGGACTACGCGAGAAAGTACGGCGTAAAAAGCGTGATCTTAAGGATATTTAATCCTTACGGAAAAAACCAGAATGGATCCTTTTTGGTGCCAACAATTATCAGGGGCCTTCAGGAAGAGGTAAAACTGCATTCACCAAATCTAAGGAGAGACTATGTGTACATCAAGGACGTCGTCGATGCATTCATCAAAGCAGTAGACTATGATGGACAGTGCGAAATATTTAATATAGGATCGGGAAAGCCGCACACGGTACAGGAAGTGATCACGGTATTGGAAAAGGTGGCGCAGAAAAAAGTTAGGTATGTATTCACAAATCCAGACGTCCCAGTAAAGGGAATCTGGGCAGACATATCAAAAGCGAAAAGGCTTCTCAACTGGGAACCAAAAATTTCTCTCGAAGAAGGATTAAAAGACATTCTCGCCTCTTAGAAGAGAACAAGTAGTAATAGTCGATTGCTTTATAAAGATCGACAAAGGCAGGTCAGAAGGAAATGAAAGTCGTCATCTTATGCGGCGGAAAGGGAACGCGGTTGCGGGAAGAAACAGAATTCAGGCCAAAGCCGCTTGTAGAGGTCGGTGGTATTCCCCTTCTAGTGCATATTATGAAGCACTACAGTTCCTACGGCCACAAAGAGTTCATTCTCTGCATGGGGTACAAGGGGGACATGATCAAAGACTATTTCCTGGATTTTGAGAGTAAAGAAGACATTGAAGTAAGCCTAAAGGAGAAAAAAGTAAGAAGACTTTCAAGCACAGAACTTCCTGACTGGAAAGTTATCTGTGCTAATACCGGCCTGAACTCAGCAACAGGGTCCCGCATCAAACAAATTCAAAAGTACATAGGCGGCGAAGACTTCATGGTGACCTACGGAGACGGAGTATCCAATATAGACATCAACGATCTGATCAGATTTCACAACGCTCATGGAAAGATTGGAACAGTAACAACAGTACCGCCGAGAACAAGATTTGGAAGATTGACGGTTGGCGATGATCACCGAGTTTCCTCCTATGAAAAGAAGACAACAGTGCATGACGGATGGATTGACGGCGGCTTCTTTGTCTTCAAAAATAGGATATTCGATCATTTAGAAGAGAGAGAAGACTGCGAGCTTGAGGGGCACGGCATAAAAAAGCTGGCCGAGCAAGGCGAACTTCTTGCATATAAGCATACTGGGTTCTGGCAATGCGTAGACACAATAAGGGATCACGAATTACTCAACGCGACGTGGGATAATGAAAACAAACGATGGAAAATTTGAAGAGCTAGAACGCTTCTACAAAGGAAAAACTGTTCTTGTTACCGGCCACACGGGATTTAAGGGCTCTTGGTTAGCGCTGTGGTTGGTAAAGATGGGGGCAAACGTAGTCGGATACGCTCTACCTCCAAGCACGGAGAAATACATTTACACTCAAGCGCATCTTAGCAAAAAGATTATCGACATCATTGCTGACGTAAACGACTTCAAAAGAATGAAAACTGTTTTCGCAGCGCATAAACCAGACATAGTTTTCCATCTTGCAGCTCAAGCAATCTTAAGAAGATCGTACGACGAACCACTCATCACTCTTCGCGACAATGTCTTGGGCACAATTCATATTCTTGAAGCAATGAGAGAGCAAAAGACTAAGGCGGGAGTGATGGTTACAAGTGATAAATGCTACAAAAACAGAGAGGACGCGCAAGGATACACGGAAAACGACGAGCTTGGCGGTCATGATCCTTACAGCACAAGTAAGGCCTGCGCAGAACTTGCGATTGATTCCCACAGAAAATCATTTTTAAGAAAAGAGGGAATCTCTGTTGCCTCCGCGCGTGCTGGAAACGTTATTGGCGGCGGAGACTGGGGGCAAGACAGACTAATTCCCGACATTATAAAAGCATATGAGGCGGGGAGAGAAGCAGTCATCAGAATCCCGGATGCAGTCAGGCCATGGCAGTTTGTGCTTGAACCACTGTATGGCTATCTTCTGCTTGGAAAAGAGTTGTATGAGAACCAACCAGTGGACGAAGCATGGAATTTTGGTCCGGATGACAAGTTGACTGTGCCGGTTAGGGAGGTAGTAAGCGAAATAACAAAAAAACTCAACTTTAACAAAGTCGTATATGAAAAAAGTCAGGCAAGTCCAAAGAAACACGAAACAAAACTCCTTGTCCTCAACAGTGAAAAAGCAAAGAAGAGACTAGGATGGAAACCGCAGCTCAATATGGACAAAACAATAAGCTACACAGTAGACTGGTACAAAAACTACGGAACAAAAGACGTTTATGAGCTTTGCTGCAAACAGATTGATGATTTTATGTGCGACGCATAATTGTTTTTCTCGGCCGTGCAACGATAAATGAATGCCGGTAGAGAGGCGAAGCGTCAAAGATAAACGCTTTTTCAATGGAAAAGAAAGAGGAAATAATTCTTTTTTGCTCTTTAAAAGATCGAATGTAATCGCCACGATCAAGTGCGTACAGTAAGCGAGAAATAAAATTCTTTTTCTGAATAAGGTCTACAACAATGAGGCGGCGCGATACTCTCGCTGTTTCCTTAAGAATTTTTTTCAGTGTATGTTCGGAAAAGTGATGAAGCATGCTAAGAAGAAGGGCCGTATCAAACTCTTTATGTCTAAAGGGGAGGGCTGTTGCATCCATCACGCTAAAGTTTTTGCCATACCTCTTTCTTGCGTAAGCAATAAATCTCGAGTTCATATCAACGCCGCAGTAATGTTGAGAGAGGCCGGAAAAGTCGCCGGTACCACAGCCAATGTCCAGTACCTTCTCAGATGGACGAATGTGGTCGCGAAGCAACCGAAGTTCAGACGTATTACCGGACTCAAGAAGGCTGCGAATAATTTTGAAGGTATATGGACTATCAAAAAATTTGTTCTTGAGATATGAAAGCATAAAAGTGCCCCCCCGTTAAAAGCCAGCAAAAAGCCAGATTTAAAAGATTATGGGTTCAAAACCTGCAAAGCGCAAAAAGAGCCCCGGGAATCAAAAGTCCCAAAGGCACAAGACGAAAGAAACGTGCACGCATCGCCATACGAAACAAAGTTATCTGCTGACCATCGATGCAGATACGCTTGAACATTCTCACAGGTATAGGTCAGTTGCCGCGCATCAAAGAACAAAGCATCACGATAATCCGCAGGAGCAACGTGTGCATACCATCCAAAAGGCGTGGTTAAATTGTAGTAAATTGGGGCATAAGAGTAGACGGCCCCCGCATAGACGTTTGATGGAAGGCTACCGTGAAGGACAAAGCTTCCTTCAAGTGAAGAAAGCAGAGAAGTCAGGTCCTCGACATTCTGATCCGGTTCAACAAAAAAGGGGGTCTTAACGAGATTAACGGAAACACTAAGAGCTGCAACAACAACAAGGGCAATGGGCAGAAAACGAGAAAGCGGAAATTTTTCCACTGGAGAACGAAGGAAAAGGAAGAGGCAGAGAAAGATAAGAAGCGTGCTGTAATAGTCTGGGAGAATATCATCAAAGAGAGGCAGGAGTCCAATGAGCCTGAAAAAGACAAGTGTGCTGAGAACTACAAATGGTGCAAAGAAAACGCGGTCTTCTTTATGGGAAGACCACGAAAATACGTAAAAGAAAAGAAATGCAAAACTTGTCAGCGTGAGTGGGATCTGCGTCCATACAAGCTCGTGAGTGAAGAAAAGAGCAGTACGACCATAGTTGCCTACAAGAAGAGAGCCTTCAGAGAGATGCGTCAAAAAAGGGACCCACCAAAAGCTAGAGAGGACTAGGCCTAAGATGCCGGAAAAGACAACCCCCGCCTTTTCTTTTCCTTGTTTAACAAAAAACAGAGAGAGATAAAAAAGTGAGGCAAGAATGGCGACATTTTGGTTAGAAAAAATAAGAATGCCATAAAAAAAACCGCTGAGATAAAACGCAGGTGAAAGTTGGCGGTTACGATAATAAAGCATGAAAAAAGCAAACAGCAAGAAGACAACCCACGTAAAGAGTTCATGAACTCTTCCAAGACGAAGGAGGTTGCCAAGCACTAAAGCGTTCCCAAAGAAAACTGCAAAGAAGAAAATTCTTTGCAGGCGAGAGAATTGAAATTTTTTATAGAGAAAGAAAAGGACAAGAAAGCCAAGAAGGTAAAGAAAAACAACAGAGGTATATGTCGCAGCTTTAACGTCCCCAAAGAGAAGGTAGAGTGGATACGTAAAGAAATACCATCCCGGCGCCTGAAAAAGAAAGTTGGTAAAACCTTGATACCAATAGGGACAGAATGCGTGAAAACCACACGTTTTCAAAAAAAAGAGCTGCGCCATGTACGAGCTGATATCATTCGTGTAGTCAAAAGGGAAAAAACGCAGAAGTTTAGATTGATCAATCAACCGAAAGAGCAAGTTTGCAACGAGCAAAATTGAAGAAAGTGCAAGAGCCAGGGAAAACGATTTGTTTGTGTTCATGGTTGAAAAGCCCCATGAAAGAAAAGGCAAGAAAGAGCTATTTAAGAGTATTCCTCCCTGATCAAGCTCAAACGAGGATCAGGCAGGGTGGTGTTTCTCAATTGAGGATTATCTGGAATCGAGTCAGGGATATTCGCTTTCCAAATCTGGAGGGGTCCAAACAAGCGTCCATTGTAAAGGCCGAGAGGAGCATAAGAAGAGGAATCATCGTAAACTGACTCAAAGTAAGGACTTGGTTTCCTTAAGATATAGCGCTGGGCAAAGAAAGAGTCTTTGGTGCGGCGAGAGAGATAGAGGGCTGCTCCAATGTTGCTTTGGGTATTTCCTTGAACCGAAGGAATAATCACCAAACAGGCATCCAATCCATCAGTGCCAAAGGTAAGCTCTTGGCTCATGAGAGAAAGGCAGTTGAGGGGAATTTTCACTTGCTGGCCCTGATAGACAAGAACGGCAGAGGGGCGGCGAATGTCTGGCAGAGAGGTTGTATTTCCAGTAATGGAAATAGGAAGCAAAAATGCGCCAATGCCGGCCTGCTGACGTGGATAAAGTTGATCCCCATACAACAAGTCTTCATCGAGAGTAGTACCCCCCACATACACATAGGTGGTTTCATTTCGGGTTTCAAAAGTCTGTTTGGGATCAAGCACAAAGGAGTTAATCCAGGAAAAGCGATCATATTCTAGATCAGCGCCAATGCTTGAAAAAGCAGGATACTTACCAACTTCATCGCTGACAAACAGCACATAATCGGCGTCATTTGCTTGGAGGAAGGAGAGGGCATCGGTTTCATTAGGTGTTGTCAAAAGATAACGAGATGTATAGAAATTGATCGCTCCGCGAGAGTTTCCTCCATCACTGAGGGTTGCTCGTCTTCCTCCGGTTTGAACAAGATATCCATAATCCCACCAATGCGCAAAAACAGCATCTTCAGGAGTATTCTGTCTAACCCAGCTCAGTGCATTTTGCCATTGGGCAGGATAAACTGTGCCAAGATTTGTTGAAACAAACAGAGAGGCTTCTGCATGACGTTGAAGATAAAGAAGCACAAAAATCACCAGGATCACTCTCAAAATGAATACAGCACTGGGAGTTTTGAAGAAGGCGAGGATTTTCTGAAGATCAAAAAAATTCCAGACAGTGTAAAAAAAGTATCCCGCAAGAAGCGCGGCGACGGGAGTAAAAATGAAAACCAAACGTAACGCTGCACGTCCAGCGACGGCCATGATGAAGAAGTGAACAAGAACAAAAAGAGCTGCAGAGTTAACGGTAAATGTGTGTTGAGAGCCATCCCTTGGCGAGGAACGAAGGTAGAGTACGAAGAGGTAAGTAAAAAAGGCGAGGATGCCTGCAACGTACAGAAAGAGAGACGCAAAGTTTTCCCCATTAAAGAATGAGCCTGAGGAGTAGCGAGTAAAGACTAAGAAAAAAAGAAAAAGGATGTATGCTGATGTCAAGGGAATACGATGTTTTCTTGTCGGTTCAACAAGCTTCCAAAAGAGGAAAACAGAGGCAAGCAGAAAGATGTAAACAAAGTATCTGCCCATTTCAGAGAACCAATCAATGAGGTACGGTTGCCGTGATTCTGCGACGGTGTTTCCCCAGCGATCAATGCCCCCAATACTTCTGGTAAGCTGGATATAAGTACCAACAACAGTATCTGGAAAGAAAGAAGGGCCATACAAAAAAAGCAAGACAAAAAACCCGAAGAGGACAGTCACAAGAAGCGCCACAAATTGTCGTGGCAGGCGGGCAAGAATGCCTTTCTGATAAATTTTGGGAGCATGGCGTACAAGAAGGAAGTGAGCAACAAGGGCGAAGAGAGTAACGGTGGCGGGAAGATTACTGTTCGCGGTAAAGAAAGAGTAAAGTGAGTAACGTCCGCTAAAGAAGACCAAAAGAAGAGAGGCGCTAACAAACCAGGAAGCAAAGGAAACGCGATCAACTGGGCTCATGTTCCCCAATAAAAAGGCAATGAACGAAAAGACTCCAAACGTCATGAAAATAAAGTTGGCGCCGCCCCACACGAGACCAGTGCACATAGTGACAAGGCCGGCGAGGATTCCAAAAAACATCGCTTTCTTCCAAGAAGTCTGCTTCCATGAAAGAACAAAAAAGTAGAATGCCATGAAGAAGAAAGCAACTGCCAAACCTTCTTTGTCGCTGACTCCAGCAACGGTCCTAAAGATGAACGCTTTATTGACGGCAAGAAAGGCAGTAGAAAATAAAGCAAGAACATTACTGCCGAAAAGAGAGCGCACAAAGAGAAAAAAGAAAAGCAGGGCGACAACAAACATAATCGGGGGGTACAATATGTCGGCATAGCCAAGAGTAACAGTGGAATCAAACGTATGCATCACTTTGTAGAGCACAACAATGAAATGAGAAAGGAAGGTAAACTCTCCTACCTGCGGATAGCCGTAGGGGTGGTACCGTAGTGTATCAACATCAGCAAGAGTGCCGGTCTGGAGAATTTCTTGTGCATAACGAAGAACAACCATCGCATCTGGATCACCCGGCATGTAGTCTCCAGTAGTGGCATCAACATATCGTTGAAGATTTTGGGTGCGGATCCAGTACCCAGTAAGCAAAATCACGATCAAAAGCAACCAAACAAAGAGATGCTTCTTAGAGGAAACAAACCGGAAAAGAGAGTCTTGTCTTTGCTTAAGGAGGGCATCTGTGTCAGATGTTCGATGTTGGTGGTCTGATGAAGGAGTGGTCATGGTGCTGGCTGATCAAAAGAAGAGGGGCGTGACATAAACCTCCATGAACGCAGCAATCGTCAGCACAACAACAGCAAGCAAGACCAAATCAAAGCTGTCTCGCAACACTCTCCTGAAGAGAAAAGTGCCAAAATCATGCTTAATCACGGCTACGGAGATAAGCCCCCCTGCGAGTCCTCCAATGAAATAACCAAGGATTTCTGGAAGCCCGTGAATAAAGTACCTTAATAAGCTTAACGAATAGACCTGGAAGTAACCAGCAAGAGAAGAAAGCCCAAGACCGTTCGCAACCTCGGCAATATTGTTTCTAAAGAATGTTCCAATAGCGGCGCTGATCACCGACGCATTCCACGTGAGAATGAAAATAGCTCCAGCACCATAAAAAAATGAAAAGAAGAACGCAAACAGCATCACTTTCAGATTATTGGCCAAAATCTGAAGAAGCAGCCCAAATCCGCCAATTGTAGCGCCGCTCACATCATCAATAGCGCGGCTGTTAATGTTCTGAATCGTTCGCAGCTGGGAGTCAAACACGTCTTGAACAAGCTCATGAGGCAAAAGAATGTACGCAAGAGAAAAAGCAAGAACAAATCCAACGAAGAGAAACATAAAAAAAGAAAGTGCCTTGCTATGCTCTTTCAGTAAACTTTTTTCTTGGACTAAGAAGTGATCTTTCTTCTCTTCATACTTCATCGTGTTGAAAATCAGGGGGATGCTTACCATCACGGTCAAGAGCACCATGACCAGGCTTGCTTCCTCGCGAAAGACCCAGACAGAAAGAAAAAGCGCGACGGCAGCATACAATGCGCCGATGAAGAGGAGATCCCAAGGACTCTTTTCTGCCCTCTTGGGTGACGTCAACGACTCCAAAACCATTGTTTTCCTGTATTGAAAACTATTTATATACGTTTTGTTTCGCGCGGCTTTGCACAGTAACCCCTTCACTCTTCACTCTGCATGTTCTCACAGATTCCTTTTAAATGACTGTCTGCTCAC
>CAZDTM010000017.1:0-7255 GCA_964508385.1 Candidatus Woesearchaeota archaeon
CGTGCCATACTGATAATCTTCCCTAATACTTACTGCGGTATCAGGGGATTCTTGCGTTTCGGTTATGTTCAGGGTGCTCACTTTCGTCAAATCTTCTTGGTAGATGGTTATTTTCTTGTCTTCAATAAGGCCTGCGATTAGAGCAAAAGTACATCCTTGATTCCTAGTCTCGTAGCCAAATTTTGCAAGGACAGCAAGAAAACAGTGATAGATGGCGTAAAACAAACTGCTGGAACACCAATCAGTAAACACTCCTTCTTGAAGATAAAGGGTAACTTTAAGATTATGTTCCGCTTTCGCCAAATGTTCTCTTGCTTTGTCAAGATCAGCATCAACTCTGACCAATCCGCGATGCTGCTTCCCCTTTTGAAGTTCTTTCTTGGCTTTGTTCAAGCACCATTCCACTTCATTCTTTGCGTGACTCATTGTAGATATCCAAAAATTTTTCTTCCCCCAGTACCACTATGCCTTTTATGGCATTGAGAAGCGGTTTATCCTTTTTTTTAATGTTCTTGATGATGTCGTGGTATGTTTGGTACAGGGGATGGATTTTCTTAATGTTCATCTCATTGAGTTCTTTCATCTCTTGCTGAAGTTTAGGAAATCGCTTTTGATCTGTTACCAGAAGAGCATCGATATCGTTAGGATTGGACTTCTCTAAGACGGATCCAAAGAGAACTATTACATCGGCCTTTTTTATTTTTTTCAATTCTTGAATCCATCTTTTTACTTGTGGATTTGCATAAAGAGCCTCTCTTGATAAGATTACTTCTACATAGCGACGGGTGTAGAAGTTCTCTGTTTTTACTCGATAGATTGACGCTTTACCAATCTTCTTTGATGTTAAAATTGATTCGCTTTCTAGTCGTTTAAGTATCTTAAGTGCGCCCATAGCAGTGATTCCTACTACTTTTGCGATGGCGTTTGCATTATACTCCACTTCCGGGCTTTTTATGAGCTTTAATACAAGGCTCATTTCCGCCTTGGTAATGTCTTTCATATAAACTCTTAGTTTATACATATAAACCAGAGGTATATAAACCTTTGTTTCCACTCTTGAAAAGACGAAGAGCTTAAGAGAAGAACTAAAATCCAATTCTTCTAAGTATCCAGATATTTAACAGTAATTTAACCGAAACTATCTTTTTTCTAGATGACTTTAACTTTGCAGCTCCCTCTTACTGCTCTTCGCAGTCATAACGTTTTTCCCATCACTCTCTGCGCACGTTGTGGCTATAGGAGAAGAACGCTAGGGTGTTACAGCAAAACTGAAGCCAAGCCCAAGAACACGAAAAAGCCGCAGACATCTGTTGCAGTTGTCACAAAGACCGACGCAGACGTCGCTGGATCGCGACCGAGACTCTTCATGATCAAGGGAACGATCGACCCGAACAAGCCGGCAATAATCAGGTTTGCTACCATTGAGATCCCTACAATGGCTCCCAACACGAGATTTCCGTTCCAAAAACTCACCACGGCGGCCACGAGCGCCCCAACAATGAGTCCGTCTATGGCTCCAGCAACGACTTCGTTCACCAGCACTTTTCGCGCCACTTTCCAACTGAGCTCCTTGAGAGTGAGACCGCGAACTGCGACCGCAAGCGCCTGCGTTCCCGCGTTCCCTCCCATGCCTGCTATGACCGGCATGTACACCGCGAGGATGACCCATTTTGAGATCGTCTCTTTGAAAAGGCCGACGATGGACGCTGCAAGAAAAGCGGTTGCCAAGTTGAGAATCAACCACAGATAGCGATTCCTGACTTTGACTCGCGGAGCATCAAAAATATCCTCTTCTTCCCGAACACCGGCGAAGCCGTACAGGCTTTTATGCATGCGGCTGTGCAGGACTTTGAGGATGACCCCTGAAAGAATCACTCCTACAACGCTATTGTCCTTGTCCAAGACGATAATTTTATTCTGCTGATTCTTTCTGAACATTGCCAGAATTTCGTTTTCATCTTTGTTATACGGAATGCTGACGACTTTTCTGGTATGCTTGATCACTTTCTCTGTTTTTTTGTAGAGCGAGAGGGTGTAGCCCGGAACCTCGCCAACGAGTATTCCCTGGCTGACCACGAGAATCGTTGGGAATTTTCCCGTGTTTCTTTCGTGCTGCTTCACCATGCGGAGCACATCACCAACTGTTGCGTGCGCATCAACTTCGATGTAATCAAGGCTCATCATTCCCGCTGCTGTGTCCGCATCAAATTTCAGCAGAAATTCAACCTTTCTTTTTTTATCGCGACGAAGATTCTTGATGATTTGCTGTCGCCGGTCATGAGCAAGTGACTGCAGCACGTCTGTTGCCTTGTCAGGATCGAGGTAGTGAAGGACCTTTACGATTTCCCTGTTTGGGAGCTTTTTGAGGAGCTCTCTTTGGCACGACCGAGGCACGTCAAGAAGAACAAATCCCCTCTCGCTTGGTTGGGCCTCTTTAAAGATTTTTATCTTGTTGCTCGACGAACAGATAAGTCGTTCTGTCAGTACACTTGGATCATGGCGTTTTCTCATTTCAATCTTTTTTCCTTTATTCGAGCGGCACTTCAGACCACAGACTCCAGTCTTTTGAGGGCACATAGTCTCCCACCATGAAGTAAGGGCTTTGCGGAGCCTTGCCGAAGTAGGACTGGCTGATGTCGGACCAACCGATCGTTTGGCCATCAATGCGATAAATAGGGGAACTTAATGCTTTCCACGATTCTGTCCAGACCGTGTGCTCCTGCCCCTGTTTTGTTCCTCCGGGTTCAGCGATGAACTTTCCCTTGAACCCAGCGCCTTTTAATTTTGAGACAAACTCCTCTGTCGGCACATTTCCCTGGCCTGGAGCGAGGTGCTCGTCATGGTACCCAAAGTTATCTGACAGATGGACGTGGCCAATGATGCCCTCTTCTGTCAGCTTTTCTGCTTTTCTCGTCAGCCAGCGCTCAAATTCCTGGCGCGCTTTCACAGGATCGCCTTCGTTCTCCTTGCTCGGCTGGAAGTACTTCCACCAGAAGTTGGCGTGACCGACATCAAATGTTCCTTTGATGTGCTCCTTGGAAATCTTCTTTGCTTCTTCTTCGTCCACCTTGAAACGGTGAATGAGCTGCTCCTGCATCTGCTTTCGCGATTCTTCGATGAGCTGCTTGTACTCATCGGGATGGGCGCCGTACAGTTCAGGCGTCCAGTTTTCTGGAGCGATCCAGAGCGGTTTTTTGAGATGCCGCGACTTCTCTACGTCGTATGCATACATCGCGGTGCGCGCGATCGCCTCTGCCGAGTTTTTCACTCCATACTCAACGATGTCCACGCGGTTCTTGATCATCTCTTCCTCTTCCCGCGCCCGAACTTCCCTATCGACAGAAACTTTTTGCCACGCATCGGCCCGATTTTTGTAGCTGTCTTCCATGTCTTTGATGACCTTGATGGGGTCTTGTGCCACCTGCTTCTGCCATTCCGCGTATTCAGGAGAATCCCTGTCTGGGGCCCGGTGTTTTTCCAAGTATGACATCGCTTCGAGGAAGGCGCCGGCTGGATCGTGAGCCTTTTTCTCCTCAAGATACTCTCTAATTTTTCCATACTTACTCGAAACACTCTGGTATTCTTTTGCTTCCTCACGGTAACGCTGCGCTTCTCCCCGCTCCAGCTGGATGTTCTTTTCTACGAATTGCTTGTAAATGTAGGAAACAACGTTGGGGTGCTCTTTTCTAATGAGGGAATCTTTTTCTGCCCTCTGATAGTATTCCTGTTCAATGTCAGCAATAGTTTTTGTTTCTGTGACGATTTCTCCCTTTCCGTTTATTGCTGGGTTGAGGTAGGGATCATCACCCGGTTTCTTGGGAAGCGGTCTTGTGATCGTGGCGTCGCGGGGCAACGCGCTGAGGGAACCGTTTCGTTTGTCCACAATGTAAATGGGCGCCTTTTTCTCCTCGCCAGGGTAGAACTTGAACTTCTCTCCCTCGACAGAGAAGATGGGGCGCTGGAATTCTGCGATGTGAAAGACAACTGGGCCGCCATCAGTGGCGTCTGCCGCAAAATCAATGGCGCGCTTGACCTCGTGAATTCCCTGCTCCTGCGCTTCTTTTCTGAACCCGCCTTCGCCAAAACCAGAGAGGAAAACGTTTGGAGTGGCATGAGTGGAGACTTCGACTTCATTGATGCGAGCTAACGCACGAATGTCTTCGCGTTCTTCCTTGCTGAAGGTTTCCGGGTTGTAACCTGTGGGAGACGCACGGGATCCTTTTCCTACACCCATGAAGCCAAGCTCGACTGTCTTCGCGCCCCTGAACACGTTGACTTTCAATCCCTCGCCCACGTCTCCAATCCCGTGGGAGATACCAATCTCTGAGGGCGCTAGGTTGATCTTTTTTTTCATTTCATCCATGGAATTCCAGTAATCTGAGGTGAAGTGCATTGTTTATTCCTTCAGCATACCGTGCGTTTGTTTGTACACTTTGTACACAAGGTACGCATCTGCGCGCACTGTTGCTTCTGCCGCTCCTGCTTCATCTGGATCTTTTTTCTCTTTTGAGACGCCGAAGAGGAGCTTCAGGCCGCCGAGCAATGACGTGAAAGGGTTGAGGACATTCTTACCCTTTTTGATCATGGGTTCTTCCTCTTTCTTTAACAGCTCGTCCGCTTCTTTCAGGTATTTATCGATGTCCTCTTTCATCGCCTCGATGGACTCGTCCACTGCTTTGAGCAGATCAAGGTCCTCCTCTTCTTGTTTTTTGATGTACTCGTTGATGTCTTCCACAGTGGAGACAAATCCCTCAATCGTTATCACGGTTCTTCCCCTGTGGAGTGCGCCGCGCTGATAGTCCTCCTGAAAGGCCATTTGTGGGATGGCGACGAAGTCAAGCTTGATCCGGATGCACGGGAAAACGCGCTTGAACTCCCGCTCTTCTCTGGTGCCGTCAGGAAATGACTTCTCATATTTCTTCTTGATGGCAAGAACCTCCAACTCGATACGCGAGGTGTCAAATGCAGTTATAATATCTACGTTGTGGATGCCCTGTGAAGAGCTGGACATCTGAAGTTTCCTGATGTTGCGCAAGTACGGCCGCAACCAGTTGAGGTAGAGTTTGATAACGTTGAAATGCTGGCGCATGTACTTCAGCTTGAATTCTTTCCCTACCCTCAGCTCTTTGTAGGTTTTTTCTTTCCACACGAGATACTGGAACAGCTTTCTTGCGAGGACCTCGCGCACTTTTCTGTTGAACGCATCCTTGAGCTTGTCAACCTCCTTGTCAACCTCCTCTTTTGTTTTTGGGTGGATGCTGAAGAACAGATCTGGCAGGGTGACAAAGCCGACATTGGCAGCAAGACCGAGCACCGATCCCGGGTTCTTTGTTCCCTGCTCCACCATGTCCACCCACAACCCTTTCAGCGCGACTTCTGCTGCTTCTTGACCTGCGTAGGAACGCTCGTAGTAATCCAGGCGCTCATCAATGATGCGAAGCTCTCTGAGGATCTGGAAGAGCGTTTTCATCATGTTTCCGATGTTTGTCATCAGCTGCTGGAACTTGTCGATTTGCGCCCCTTTTCGCTGCTCAATCGATCCCCAGTAGGAAGAGGTTTCTGCTGCAGTATACATGTCCTTGACTTTGAGAAGCGTGCCTATATCACCATAGTAATTGATTCCATACGGCGCACGGCTCGCCAAGAACCTGGTCACCCAGAAATATTTTTCCTCTACTCCGGACTGCGTGCTATCAAGCCTGAGAACCTGCTTCAAGACGCCGGTTTCATGCTTCCCCTTAGCGGGTTTTCCTGGAAAAGCCTCTTTTTTTTGCTGTACGACTTCTAATTCCATGCCATCCCTCTTTTCACGCAAAAAGATTTATAAGGTCGGGAATTAATAAATCTTTGGTTTTAAAGGGGCTGATACACGTGTTTGGCTTTTTCCACAGAAAGAAGAAGAGTTCTTTGACGCAAGAGATGGAAAAGCCGCTGCCAGAGATTGATAGAGCAGAAAGCCAGGACTATGGGCAGACTCCCTCTACGGCGCCTCAGACTTTTTCGCGCGATCCCCTCTTTTCCCAACCTTCTGCCCAGCCCGGCTCTTGGTCTAGTTTTCCTCAATTAGAACCGAGCTTACAACGAGCTCCAGAAATGGCTCCGCAGACATCATTCGGCATGGGAGACCGCGACCTTCAACTGGTGTTGAGCAAGATTGACGTGGTACATGCCAGGCTTGAAGCGCTTGGAAGCAGACTGGAGAACATCGAACGGATGATGAAGGGGCTGCAGGCACTTGCGTACCAACAGACGTACCAACCACAGGAACGCGTACAGCGCGTAGTGGTGGAACCAGAGGATGGAACGCAGCCGGTGCTCCAGCAACAGAAGCGCCGTTTTTGGTAGAGAAGATTTTTTATAGTGTTTCTTGTGTCTGAGCACGATGAACTGGCTGTGGGAACGGTATCGCCTGCGAACACTGCTCTTTGTTGCGATGGGCGTTGTGCTTGTTGACCAGTTCAGCAAACAGGTCATGAGGGGTTTTTTCCCTGGCGTTGTTGTGTACAATACTGGTGCCGCGTTCAGCTTGTTGCAGGGATGGCAAACCCTGTTCGTCGTCATAGGCATTTTGGTTATGGGGGCGATTTTGCTTTCCCTGAAGAAGTATCCGCACCTTGCATTGGGGCTACTGCTCGGCGGTGTTGCAGGCAATGTACTTGATCGGCTTGTGTATGGGGTCGTGATTGATTTCATCCACGCAGGATGGTGGCCGACATTTAATTTCGCTGATGCAGCAAGCACCCTCGCTGTTGTTTTGCTGGCGTTGCGAGAAGTACTTCAGAAACCTTAACCACGATGCATGGAGAGGAAGGACCGGATTTCATCCACCAGCTGGTTCGTTTCTTGGACAAGTTCGCCTTCATACTTGTCGAGCCGCTCTCTGATGAGGAATTTATCGTAGATTTTTCTGCAGGTTTTCATGAGGGATGACTTGCTCCATGTTCCGTCATAGTCCCGTTCGACATAGCACGTGATGCGCAGCTCTATGCCTCCCTTGTTTGTCTTTGATTTGACGCCACTCTTCTCAATTTCTATTTTTTGAAGGTTCGTGATGAGG
The DNA here is from genome assembly GCA_964508385.1 of Candidatus Woesearchaeota archaeon. Lineage (GTDB taxonomy): Archaea > Nanobdellota > Nanobdellia > SCGC-AAA011-G17 > UBA489 > CAZDTM01. Next base: position 7,058 of record CAZDTM010000017.1, read on the forward strand.
AAGCTGGTTCTGATGACATATCTCACGTACGCATCAACCTTCTTCTCCGCATACCAGAAAATTTCAATCTGCTTGCCATCCGGCTTTTCGTAGTCTGTGTATTCATCTTCATGGAAGGCGTATCCCATGATCTCAAACCAACGGAAGAGAACCTTGTAGAATTCTGTGAGGTTAAAGATAGAGTCTTGAGCGATTTTA
>CAZDTM010000017.1:7265-14200 GCA_964508385.1 Candidatus Woesearchaeota archaeon
TCAAAGAGATATGCTCTGCTGGGCATTGTGTCCCCTGTAGTGTGCGCGTTTATATACTTATTTATTTTCCTTCTCCAACAGCCATTTCCAGACAGGTTTAATAGCTATCTTCTTCCCTTTTTGTTTTATTTCTTCTTCTTGATCATAGGTTAAGAGCAATCCTTCTTTTAGCTTGAACTTCTTCATTGCTTCGAGTAGCCCTTCAATTTCTCTTTGGCGATTTTCTCTTGTCAATTCATAACAAACTTGGATCGCTTCTTTAATACCGGCTGTAATCTTTTTTACAACAAAGTCGCATTCCTTTTTATCTGCATAATAATACACCTCTTTTCCTTTCCTTTTTAACTCGACAAAGACGAGATTTTCCAACAGTCTGCCATTATCTGGTGCTACCCGAAATCCGAGATATTTTGCCATACCGTTGTCAATACAATACACTTTTTTGTTGTAGTATATTTGCCTTCTTAATGAATAATCAAACTTAGGAATGAGGAAAATGAGAAAACTATTTTCCAAGTAGTCAAAATATTCTTTGACAGTAGTTGAACTTCCAAAAGCGAGGCTCTTCTTTAGGGAATTAAAACTTATCTGTTTAGAGATGTTATTTATCGCGAGATACATTAATTCTTTCAAACTTTTCTCGTGGGGTAATTTGTATCTTACTACGATGTCTCTGTATATTATGTTTTCATAAAGGGTTTTCAGATAGTCGGGGTTTAGCTCTTTAAGATATTCTGGAAATCCACCGTTAATAACATACTCGCCAAAGTATTTTTTTATTTTTGCTCGTGACGCAGCGAGGTATGCTGAATTTTGATTCACCTCAACTTTTTTTAAGGAAAGAAATTCCCTGAATGAAAAAGGGAAGAGTTGAAGCATAAGATACCTACCAGTAAGATGAGTACCAAGCTCTTTGCTTAGCATGGACGCATTTGAACCGGTTATAAATACTTTTTTTCGTTCATCGTGCAGTCTTCTTACAAATCTTTCCCACATAGGACTGTTTTGTATCTCATCAAAGTAGAATATTCTTCCTTCTCCGTAGAGTTCTATACATAATTCTTCTAAGAGTTTGAAGTCCTCAACTTTAAAATTGATTAATCGTTCGTCATCAAAGTTAAGGTAGTATCCTGGATATTTTCTTCTTATTTGGTGCAAGAGGGTAGACTTACCAGCCCTCCTTATGCCCGAAATGATAAGAATCGCATCATTTTTTGTGTAGGATTCCACTTGAGAAAACAGTTCTCTCTCTACGACGTCTTCCTGCTCTTTTCTGCTATTCTGATCGAGGAGTATTTCCTTTAATTCTGTCCTGTTCATCCTTTTTTGTGTATGTGGTTATTTATAAGTATTTCTATTACCAATAGGAATTTTTATAGAATATTTCCCATTGCTAAAAGGAATGCTGTCAATAGAAAGACGGGATTTGCGGCACTCTTATCCAATCACTGCCATGCCGTCTCTTCTGAAGTTGTTCTGATCCTCGATTTTCACACATCCGCTCGCATCAGCCACTACCACCAGCGGAAGAGAAACGCCCGCTGTTCCGTCAGGATGATTGTTGATGTCTACGGAAGCACGAACTCCGTTTATGCGGACCCACGTTGTATAGCTGTCCTCTTTGTCGTGACCGTTGTCATTTGTTCCATACACAGTCACCTGGTATGTTTTTCCAGCAGTCAATGAACAGAGAGTTGCGTTTCTGGTTGACTGTATTTCGATAGAGCTACCACTGCCCCCCACAAGACCATTACTGATTGCATCTTGGAGCGTCATTTCCTGGCCAGCTATGGCAATCCAGACCTGATCAGCACCGTGACCGGGGTTAGGGATACTGGTGTAGACAAATGCCTTGACGGTTACGAAACCAGCAACTACAAGAACAAGGAAGAGAAGCGTGTATGCTGCTTTATTGGAAATATTGATCTGCACCCAGGATCACCTTTTTGTATGAATGAAGGGCCGCTGTTCCTATTTAAGGTTTTCTGTGTTGTGAGGGATGATCTGTATTGCCCTGACTTTATCAAGAACCTCTTCCTTCTTGAGCACGTCTGGCATGAGCTGCTCTACTCGGAGATATGGCCGGGGCTCAAACGCGTACAGCCTTCCTTTCTCCTCCACGACTTTTCCGTGCTTCTCCTTAAATGACTCTACAGCAGGCTGATTACTTGTTGGCGGGCCGCGCAGCTTGACTGTTGGCGGAAGATCATTTCTCTTGATCAGGAAGTAGAAGAGCGAGGGTTGTGTTGGATCTTTGTAGATCCAGCCACTGCTCAACAGGAGGAAGTCGTGCATGGCAAACTCTTGCTGAAGATAGTTGAATGCTTTCATGATTTTTGCGCCGACAACATCTGGCTTGCCATGGTGTGGCGTGACGAGCACTGTTACCAGATCTCCGTGATGCTCCAGGTGCGAGAGATTCACATGCTTTGGCATGAAAAAATCCGCTGAAGGATTGCTCAGAAACGCACGCGCAGCGAGGACGAAGTCGTAGTACTTCTCTTCTGATAGAGCAGCGGCAGCATTTCTTCCCTCTTGGACTGGATCAAGAAGAATCAAGGGGGACTGTTTTTTTGCGTAATTGAGGTTGCCTGCTTTGCGTTTGTCACCAATAATCGTTGTGGAATTCCATTTTGCTGCGGCCTTGATGAGGTTGAGGAAGGAACCGTAGTGGATCGTGAGGAGTTCTATCACGTATCCAGAGAAACCCCGAATGTAGGACTCTGCACCATAGACATCTGCCCCTTTGGCGAACGCCTTTGCTAGACGTATGTCCTTCGTCAGCTTGCGATGCTTTTGCACGTACTTCACATGAAGCTGGGAGCAGTCAGTGATGTTCTGCGCCTGTCTTGCGTTGGTGATGCTGAGAATGGGGACGATCTCGATCGTGTAACGGTCATGCTTGAGGTGAAAGTAATCCCGTGAACCGTGCAGTCTTGACACTTTTTTGAATTTCTTCTTGAGCTCCCTGTGGAGGATATCGGCAAGTTGTTCTGGCCGCGTTTTATACTTCGCGGGGGAGAACGCCACGTAGACATCCATGTCATAGTCGTCCTTCAACCACGTGCCTTTTGCCCCTGAACCACCCAACATTGTTTTGGTGCCTGGAATTCTGATCTTTGAGGCGATTGCTTTAAACCGGGTATGCATCTCGCGCTCTTCCTCTTTTGACGGGACGATGTGCTTCAAGACGTTTGCGAGAATGATTTGAACCCCTTTTTTCATCCTTCTGAGAACGAGGGGGATGTTATAAACGTTTCTTTTGGATATGCACTACCTGAACCATCATTCGATTTCTTTCAGTCTTATTGCCTCTCCATTCCTTACTTCAAATCAAGCAAGGTTTTTATCGTGTTCTTTATCTCTCTTAATGGCGTTTCTTCAAGTTCGCCGAGCTTCTTTACAAGTTTCTGTTTTCCACATGCTCCTAACTGCGAGATTAAAGCGACTGAATCCGTATGCAATCCATTTCTTTTCGAATGAATGATCTTCATTGTTGCTGGAAATCGTAGCGTATACTCGTTGCTTGTGCATGGTATCGCTATCGCCAGCCCTGGCTCTGTTTCAGCTAGAATAATTGCCGGGCGGGTTCCTTCCTGTTCGTTTCCTCCTTTTGAGGGGAACTCTACTAACCAGACGTCTCCTCTTTTCATTTGAGCTTTTCTACTTGAAGAAAAGCCTCAGTACGTATCTTTTCCCAGCCTCTTACTTCTTCTTGGAATTCTAGGTAAGCACGCATGTCACGAAGATATAGCACAATTGCGTCTTCGATGAGGTCGTTGCTTTTTATTCCTAAAGCCGCCGCTACCTCCTTGATGCGTTTTGATGTTTCTTCTGGGATCTTAATCTGCATGGTTTCTGCTGAAGCTTCCATCTTTAAATAGTTACCTCCATCACTCCTTGACTCTTGCTTCTTCATTACTTTTACTCCTTCTTTTCCGAAAACTTTCCTTTCTTACTCCGTTGTTTTTTCGCTTTTTTTTGCACAAGGTACATTAAGATCATCCTCCTTTGATTTTCGATGATTTCTTTCAAAGAGGCGATACTAAGCAGTTTGTTGAGTTTGTCTGCTTGCGGACATGAAGATCTTACGAAGAGGATGACTCTGCTTGAAGAACAGGGGGAAGTCAATGAAGATTTTGCGAGGACTGCTGCGTTGTACCGAAATCGAGAAGCTTTGCGACGCTTTGCTGATCAGTATGGTGAACACTCCTCTTCTGATGCAGACGTTTTTCAGTACCGTCAAGAAGACCACTTTTTCTTTCGTAATCTCAAAAATTTGAAGAGCTGGAGTGCGTATACTCTTGATCAGTTAACGGACGAGTTTGTTGGGGGTGGAGATGATGGGCCTGATTAAGGGCGCAGTCAGACTGGGCATTGGAGCACTGCTGTTTGTTGGAGGCTATATGTTTAACAGCTACGTGCATGGCGATGAAAGGTACAGCGTTCAGCGAGTAGATGACGTGCCTTATTTGATGGACAAGCGGACAGAGAGACGACTGCGCATCTACGAGGGAAGCATGCAGGTGGGAAGCTTGGAGCATCGCTTAGAAGGTGTTTTGCAGGATCCGCGCATGACTGTTGCGTTGGAGCAGATGGAGATGAGGTACCAAGACCATGACTAACTTTCTTGCGCTGCGCCATCGCGATGAGTCTGGGTATTTGTCGTTATTGACGGAAGGACGATCAACTCTGACACATCGTGCGAGAGAGCTGCAACAAATTAAACGGGATCTGGTATTATCGGGTGGCCTGGGTGGAGCGATTGGACGCCTGTGGATGAAGTATGAAGATAGGCGACAAGAAAAGATCATGATGACGGCTAAGGATATTGGAGAACAAGCAGTGACTGACTTGCAATCTCTTTGCGAGACCCTTGGGCAGCAAACAGACCGCCATCGCGTGTATGTTGATGAGGTGGTGAACGGATTTTGCCAGAGTCAAGAGTATCCCGGCATGAATGAGGGTGAGCTCAAGATGGTTGGACAATGCGAGGAAGGGCTGGAGATGGTGCTGCGCGGGCAAGATCATGAGGTGAGACGTGGGCTGGAAGTGGTGATGCCCTTGCTGGAAAAAGTGGAAGCATTGATCAGGAAGGACAAGTGGCATCGCCGCGCACTACAGGATTACAGAACCTTCGCGAAAGAAGCAGTTCTGCATTATGCCGTGCACTTGTTTGTGATGGGAAAACTTAAATTGCTGACTGACGCAGTTGACCGAAGAGTAAAACATCAGGGCTATGTGATTGACAACACGCTTGATATGATGAGGGTACGGGAGGGAGTAGTGCTGACGAGGGCGCACCTGATGAAGATTGCTTCTGCTTTGGAGAAAAGCGGGGAGGTATTCGTGGAGGCCGTGTCGTCCTTGCATGACTTAGAGGTTAAAACGCAGCATCCAAAGGCGCTCGTCGCGCATAACCAGAAGAATTATGGAACTGCGAGATATGTGCCCTACGGGCCAGGGGGATAACTATATAAGGTTGGGCGCCTTAAGGAGAAGTATGATTGATGAACACAAGTATGGTTCGTTTACGATTGACAAAAAGCTCTATCAAGGGAGCGTGAAGCTTGTTGAGGGAGCAGTGAGATACTGGGACCCACAGGAATATGAGATTACTTCTGAGGATTTGAGGGCTCTGCTTTTAGGAAAACCCGAGTTTGTGGTGATTGGGTTGGGACCTGGCGGCTTGTTTAAGGTGGGTGAAGAAGTCATGAGAAGCCTGTCGATGAGGAAGATCAGGAGCTATGTGGGAAAGAATGTCGAGATGATCAAGAGATATAATGAGTTGTTGAGAGACAAGAAAAAGGTTAATGCGATTTTTCCTTGCCGCGGGTAGGGATGTCTTCTTCGATTACGAATGGGCCATAATACATGCAGTTCGTGCAGTGATACTGGCCTGTGATGGCTTCTGAGACTGACTGGATATTCGTTGATTTGCATCGTGGACAGCGGAGGAGCTTCATTGCTTGTTTTTGTGTTGGGGCTTGGTTGTAAATCTTTCGGTTTTTCTTAGCATATACTGATAAGAAACTGCTTCCTTCTTGTCATGAACAGGAATCTGTCTCCTTTTATAGACAGTATGTCTCCTTTTGTAGAAAGCTTTAAAAACATGGACGCTCTTTCAGAACCTACGCGTGCTCTCCTCCGCCGGCTCTTGAACAAACGACGGATTGGCGGTAAACATACTGAAGAAAAAAACTGCTTTCGCTGGATCAAGAACCTTCCACCAGTAGCCCAACGACAGGCCCACGATGAATGGAGGCGGTGCATCAATGAGGGGTTGGTGTTACGATCTATGAAAACTGGCGAATTCCATGTTAGCTTGAATCCGCGACGATTAGCAGACATTTGTAGGTTGATCACATGACAATAGGGACATTTTGCGAACTCTTTGGAGCAACTCCACGAAACAGGATCCTTGAATTTTTCTTGGAAATGAGAGAACTTGATTTCAGTTGTGGTGATATAGCAGAGGAAACTGACCTTCCACGAGCTACAGTTTACAAAACAGTGGATAAGCTTACACGACGACGTTATCTTCTGCCCACGAGACAGGTGAGCGGCGTGCAACTCTACACGTTGAACATGAAAAAACGAGAAGTGCGATTATTGATGGGAGTATTCCAAAACGTCATGAAGAGTGTCGCAGATCAGTACAGCACGAAACAGCGTGTTCTGACAACCACCTGATCAAAAAAAAGAGAAAAAGAAAGAGAGTTTGAGATTATTTCTTCATGGCAGCACAGCATGATGGGCAACCTGATTTTGCAATACAGCATATTCCCCAGACGAGGAACAATGCCGTCCACCACGAAATGTTCCAGAAGGTCCACGTGCCGAAGTCCACTAAGAGGAACAGGACGCCCAAGATCACAAAGATATACCCCGAGATCTTACAACATTTCGAACACATCATCGCTTGACTCACCCCC
>CAZDTM010000018.1:0-13971 GCA_964508385.1 Candidatus Woesearchaeota archaeon
GCTTTTTTCGAAGGAGCGTTCTTAATCGTAATCTTCTTTGGATTTTCCACGAAGAAATACCTTTGTGCCTGCGGGTCAAGAAGGCTTCTGTTTTTTGCGAAGAGATCGTCCCACGTCATGGTGCCGCCCGCCTTGCTCATTCCTGTTGAGAGGACGAAATTCTTGATGGCGGCGGGGTTAAATCCGCGGCGTTTTAATGCCTGTAAGGTTGTTAAACTGGGATCATCCCATCCCAACAATTCACCCCTTTCAATCTTTTCGCGGATAATGCGACCTGAACTTTCCACTCCTTCCATATTGAAGCGCGCAAACTCGTAGATTTTCGTGGGAGGATAACCAAGAAGCTTTTGGATATGCTGTTGGACCTTGTTTCTGAGCTCAAACTCTTTGGAACGCAGTCTGTGAGTGACACCCATACATCCGTCCATCATGGCATTTTCAAAATCATAGGTTGGCCAGACATGGTATTTTTTCTTGGTGCGCGGGTGTTCTTCGATGATGACACGGAAGAGCGTAGGATCGCGGAATGCTGTGTTGTTATCTTGTAAGTCTCCTTTCAAACGGAGCGTCATTCCAGGTTGCGGCTCACTCAGCATACGTGCCCACAAGAGCTTATTTTCTTTTATTGGACGGGATCGGTGTGCGCATGCCACTCCTTTCGCACGTTTTTCTTTAACCGTATCCTGGCCGCAGTCACAGACATAGGCATGATCTGCTGCGATGAGCTTTTCAGCCGCGCGATACAAGTCATCAAGGTGATCGGAGACGTAGACAATCTTGTCTGGTTGCACACCTAACCACGCGTAATCTTTGAGATGGATGTCGTAGTATTCTTGTTTTGCTAGTTTAGGGTTGGTGTCTTCAAAGCGCAAGTAAAACGTCCCGTTATGGCGACGAGCGAGCTCGTAATTGAGCAAGAGTGCTTTGGCGTGACCAATGTGCGGGTATTTGCTGGGTTCTGGAGGGAAAGCAGTAACGACTTTTTCACCCGGCTGAATTTTAAGGAATGCGAAAAGATCTCGTTCTTCTTTTGGTTTTTCTTCTAACAGCTCTGGTGCAATTTTCTTGAGTTGTTCCAGCTGTTTGGCTGGCTTCATCGCGTTGACTTCCTTGAGCACCCTTTGGATTTCTGAGACTATTTTTCTCTTGTCCACATCGGGCTTTTCCGCGATGACCTTGCCGATAATAGCCCCTGGCTGGGCTTTTCCGCCGTACTTTACTGCATTGTGGAGAGCGTATTTGAGAATCAGCTCTTTCATACTTTTGTGAAGAGAACGCGGTTTAAATAGTTAACTAGACATTACCCGTTTGACGAAGTAGTTATAACGAAGTCCAGGGGTGGACGAGGCCGTGGCGTAGTCGTCCTGTAATTATGGTCATGTAGTCCACTCCGTTGCAGCACTTCTGCTAGTTTCTCCTCGAAGGGAACGAGCTCACTTTCGACAATTTGTTCAACACTCAGGTGTGAACCGTCGTGCACTACAGTCACTACCTGAAATCCCCTTCTTTTTAACTCTCTTTCTGCTTCTGTATGCTGGCTTTCAGAAAGGGCATAATGCTCAAACTGGGTGGGTGGTGTTGGTAACGCTGGATCTCTTCCTTTTTCGTAGTGAACTATACGAAAAGGACCATTATCAATCTGACCTCGCGCAAAGATGTAATACTTCGTTTCAGGCATACTATTAGACAGTGTGAACTTATATTTAAAGTTACTTTCCAAATCTTCTTTTTCTTTGTTTGAACTCTTCAATGCAGGCTAAGAGATCCTCTTTCTCGAACTCTGGCCACATTTTCTCCACATAGAACCATTCAGAATACGCTGATTGATAACTCAAGAAGTTGGAGCTGCGTTTTTCTCCACCAGTCCGAATGATGAGGTCTGGCTCATCAGCCATGTACAAATGATCTTCAACAACTTGCTGATCAATGTCAGACGCTTTTAATTTCCCCTGTTCAACTTCGACTGCAATTTTCTGCATAGCATCAATTATCTCAGTTCGTCCACCATAAGCCATGGCGAAATTGATAACATAGTTTGTGTAGTCTTTAGTCTTTTCCATGAGCTTGTGCATTATTTCCTGGATGTCCTGCGGGAACATGAAGATGCGGCCAATGAAGCGAATTTTTATTTTTTGCTCGTCTATTCTTTTATCGTCATGAAATCGCTGGAATTCTTTTCTGGAGAGATCCATGAGGTACTCAAACTCCTCTTTTGGACGCTGGAAGTTTTCAATGGACATGCAGTACAGCGTGAGTTCCTTGACAAATTTAAGATCCTTGATCCAGTCAAGGAGGGCTTCTAACTTCTTTGCGCCCCACTCATGGCCCTTCCAAGGTTTCAGCATCAATCGCTTTGCAAACCGACGGTTCCCATCAAGAATGATTCCAATGTGTCGTGGAACGCCACTGTCTGTTGGTTGAAGTAAAGAAGAAACCTGTTCTTTGTCTTTTGTCATGGGTGTGGAAACGTTTGGCACTCCCTTTCTTGTGATGTAGAAGCATTTGATCGAGGTTTATAAAGGTATCTTCGCCTTTACAGCATGTGCCCTACTACAAGCAGCACCAAGAACACTGCATATGCGGCCAAGAACAGCACTCCTTCGAGAACACGCGAAAACCATCTCTTGAGCGTAACGTAGCGATACAGTAAGAGAGCAAGAAGAATCATATAGGGCAGCGTAAAGAAAAGCGACGTTCTGTCAATAATGATCGGGGAGATGAGTCCTGCCACGCCTGCGACTGCAAGAAGATTCATGATGTTACTTCCAATAAGATTGCCCACGGCTAGCGTTCGCAACCCTTTTTTTAATGCAACGAGGGAAACCGTAAGCTCGGGGAGAGAAGTGCCCACAGCAAGGAAGATCATGCTTGCCACCATTTGTGACATCTGCAACTCTGCTGCCAAGTCTATGAGGGACGATATCGTGTATCGCGCACCGAGGTAGATTGCCGCGAGACCAATAAACGCGATCATGGCCCACTGCTTGTTTATGTGGCGGGTGTTTGATGACTGTTCATGAAGGCGTGCACTTTTTTCCACTCTGAGCTGTGCGTGATCATGATGGTGCTGTCCTTTGTGAAGAATATGTCTGCTGTAGAGAACGCAGAGCAACAGAAGAAGCACTGCTTCAGGCCAGGCAATAGATCCATCGAGAGCCAAGAGGAAAAATGCAACACTGACCAGCAATAAAAACTGCGTTTCATGGACGAATTCTCTCTGACGTTTCTTTGCCACCAAAAAAAGAGCGACTATGCCAAGAATTAAGCCAATATTTGCAATGTTGCTTCCCACGACGTTACCGAGAATGATGCTGCTATTGTTTTGGAGTGCTGCAACGATGCTCGTTCCTAATTCTGGGATTGAGGTTGCAAATGCTACAATCGTAATGGCGAATGCGGATTTGGAAATTCCTAGCGTCTCTGAGAAATAAGCGGCTGCGTCTACAAAAATGTCTGAACCTTTTAGCAATAAAGCAAGGGAGACCGCAAAAATGAGGAACGTGATCACAAGCATTCATGGCCATTCACAAGAATCTATATAAACATTATTATTACTATGGGCTGCAGAGATGTTCCTGCCGCTGTCCAGGAAAGATTTAAATACTATCTTGTAGCTACTCCTCGATACTATATTAAAGTGATAAATTATGCTCTCGTGATACCATGGCGATTGAAACCTTTCTCACCCTCCAGCATTATGTGACTATTATTCTGCTCATTGTTGCTGGTGTTTTCTGGGCACGGCTGCAAGAGCACCCTGGGCTGAGCATGCTCAAATCGCACAAACTGTACACCATTCTTTTGCTGCTCACTCTTCCTTTTTTAGTTCGAGCGATGACCTTTATTCCTGAACGCATCAGTTTATTGCTTCAGAATCTATTGTTTGCGCTGATCTTCATCATCCTGTGCATTGCAAGCATCAAACTTTATCGTATGCATCTCACCGAGCGAAAAAAAGTCCTTCGCGAGTTGCTCGACAAGGCAGCGACACACCCCATTCGCCTGGAATTTGCGCGACACATCATCAGACCAGAACTTCAGAAGCTTGCTGAGAAGGAGGATGAATTTAGAAGGAAAGAACGCAGCGTACTCCTAAAAGAAGCGGATCTCGCAAAGAGAGAACAGCGCCTTGAGCAGAAGATCACGGAACTTGCTGATACACGCAAAACCCTTGCTGATGAAGAGAAACAGTCCCGCACATCTGTCGAGGACATGGGAAAGAAGCGACGAGAGGCTGAACGCCGACTGCATACGCTAGAAGCAAAGGAAAAAGAAATGACTGAACGCTTTGAGGAACTTGCGTCTGAACGCGTCAAGCTTGCGAAGATGCGAGAAGAATTGAAGAGAACGGACATTACGCTGCGCAAAGAATACGAACGACGTTTACAGATCCTGGAAGAACGCATGAAGCGAGAAGTTGAAACTATACGCCAGAAAGCATTCGCTGATGCAGAACGAAAAGAGCAGGCAGTAGAAAAGCGCGAAGCCGACCTCGAAGCCATGGAACGCGAACTTCACCTTATGAAGGCACAGGTGAGAGAGAGGGAAAAGAACCTGAAAGAGCTTGAAGCGCGGCGCCAAGATGCTGAGAAAGAGATTGCGCACCTGAAACGCGAGCGAGAGTTACTTCAGGAAGAAGAACGAAAAATGAAGAGAGAGTATGCTTCACTTCAAGACAAGCGACGGGAAGTCAGCGAAGAAATAAAGACCGTTGCACGCCAACGCGATGAGTTTAGCCAAGAACAAGAACGCATGAAGGCACTTGAGCGAGGCATTGAACGCCGAGAACACTCTCTTGAAGCATCCAAACAGAAAGTAAAAGAGAAAGAACGTGGTTTGATGCAGCTGGAAGATGAGCTTCATGGGCGGCAAAAGAATCTTGAACGGTTGGAAAAAGACGTCGAACGACGACGCGCGGAAGCGGGCAGGGAACAAGCATCTCTTGAAAAGGAAAAAATGCGCATGCAACTTGAACAAAGCGACATTGAAGAAGCCCAGGTTTCTCTTAAAAATAAGAAAGGAGGGTCTCCCAAGAAGAAAAAAGAAGGTCTTCTTGGTCTCTTTGGATTGTAAACTATGGCAGCCTTTGAACAAGCGTTACTGGGATTGAATGTGATCAGCTTGCTTGCTGTTTTCTTTTCTCTGTTGCTCATGAAGAAGAACCGGGAGTTTGAGGTCGTTGAAGCAGAGGGCAGCATGAATACGATGCTGTTTGGAACGTTCATTCTGTTTTTGGTCATTGCTATCCAGACCTTGTTTTATCTTGCCTTGAACTTTGCTGCAGATGTTCAGGGAGCGGTTCCTGTTGTGAACACGTATATCCTGTATTTGAGCAGGATTATTGACCTTGCGCTGCTGCCTTTGTTTGCCGTGTGCTTCTTGGTTGGTGTTTTACTCGCCCGTGACGTTGCACAAAAATATGGCATGAAGGAAGCGGAAGAACCAACCGAGCGAAAGGAACAATCCCTCTCTCGTGAACCGCGTACTGTAGTGTTCAAAGCGAAGAGAGAATAGTTCTCTGCAAAACTTCACCGAAACCTTTATAAATTGCGCCTGTTCCCTTGTTTAAGATTTCTGCATGATTCCTGTTGCTCATGTCAGCGTGTTTCTGCAGAAGGCGAGCATTATCGCCAAAAAGAGGATCGTTTCTCAAGATTAGCGAGATTATAGTCATGTCAGATATACACGATATTGATGTTAAGAAAGGAACCACCACGGTAGGAATGGTCTGTGCTGATGGTGTTATTCTTGCAGCAGATAAACGAGTCACCTTGGGCGGACAAATCGTCAGCCACAAGAAATTTGAGAAGGTTCTGAAGATCAGCGACAACATGGCTGTTGCAATGGCCGGAACCGTTAGTGATGCGCAGCTCATTATCAAGCTCATCAGGGCAGAATTGCGCTTACGACAAATACGCACGAACCAGCAGGCGACTGTGAAGGAAACTGCAAATTTGCTTGCCGCCATTGTCTACCAAAATATTCGTAAATTCAGCGTGATTCCTGGCATCACCGCCTTTATCCTCGGTGGTGTTGACCCTGAAGGCTACTGGCTGTATGACATTGGAGTTGACGGCAGCGTTGTCCTCCATGATGAGTACACCACTGTTGGCTCGGGGTTCATGATGGCGTATGGTGTTCTCGATACTCTCTACAACAAGAAAAATATGAAAGTCCAAGATGCAGTGACGCTGGCGGTGAAGGTCATTAACGCCGCCATCCAGCGAGACACTGCTTCTGGAGAAGGTATTGACGTGGTCACCATCACGAAAGAGGGAGTCAAGAAAGTCATGACGCAGCAGCTTGAAACAAAACTTACTGTTTAAGATTCCTCTTTTTCCATTTTTCCTTATCACCATGACAACAATTCTCGATGAGATCACCAAACAGCTTCCTAAAGAGGCCGAGATCACAGAAGCTAGCTTTGAAGCAGCGAACATCATTCTCTACACACAGAGCAAGGATTTTTTCATCAATCGCGGAGATGTGATCCGCGACATTGTTGCGAACATTAAAAAACGCATTGAATTGCGACCGGACATTAGCCTCAACATGGAGATGGAGAAAGCGGAAGAGATTATCCGCCAGAAAATTCCGGCGGAAGCGGGCATCACCAACATTTTCTTTCACCCGCAACGAAGCCTCGTTACCGTTGAGGCAGAGAAGCCTGGTGTTGCAATCGGAAAGCAGGGAGAGATTCTGCGCGACATCAAGAACATGACCTTCTGGGTTCCTCAGGTCAGAAGAACGCCGGCTATCAAGAGCCAGATTATCGAGAATATCCGCAGCGTTCTCTACCAAAACAGCGATTACCGCAAGAAGTTCCTGAACAAGGTAGGCCACCGCATCTATGATGGCTGGCTGAGAGGAAAGAAAGAGGAATGGGTGAGGTTGACAACGCTCGGGGCTGGAAGGCATGTTGGAAGAAGCTGCTTCTTCCTGCAGACACCGGAAAGCAGGATCCTGCTTGACTGCGGCGTTGATGTCGCATTTAATGATGCGAATGCGTATCCGATGCTCGATGCCCCTGAGTTCAGAATTGAGGACCTTGATGCCGTGATGGTGACGCACTCCCACATCGACCACAGCGGATTTGTGCCTTACCTCTACAAAATGGGCTTTCGAGGGCCGACGTACTGCACTGCACCGACGCGGGATGTGAGCGCGCTGCTGGCACTGGACTACATCGGTGTGGCGTTTAAACAAGCAAAGAAAAGCCTGTTTGACATTGAAGACGTGAAGAACGCGGTGCTGCACACGATCACGTTAGGCTGGGAAGAGGTAGCAGACATCACTCCCGATGTTCGCGCCACCCTATATAACTCGGGGCATATTCTCGGGAGCAGCATGATCCACCTGAATATTGGCAATGGGCTTCATAATATTGTGTACAGCGGGGATATGAAATACCTGAGAACACAATTATTGGAGCCTGCGCACACGCGTTTTCCCCGCGTTGAGACGTTAGTCCTTGAAAGCACATATGGAGCGAAGACCGATGTTTTAGCATCACGACGAGAAGCAGAGAAAAACATGGTGATTAAGATCAAAGAAACTTTTGCCCGTGGAGGAAAGGTGCTGATTCCTGTTCTGGGTGTGGGAAGAGCGCAAGAAGTGCAGATTGTGCTCCAGCGAGCGATTCGTTCTGGGGAGCTGGAGAATATCCCCATCTATGTGCATGGCATGATCTGGGACATTACTGCCATTCATACTGCGTATCCCGACTTCCTGAACAGGGATCTACGCGCAAGCATTTTTCACCTGGATGAGAATCCTTTCATGGACCCCTGCTTCAAGAAGGTTGCCGGACAAAAAGAACAAGACCAGGTGCTGGAGAGCGAGCAGCCTTGCGTGATTGTTGCAACAGCAGGCATGCTGAATGCCGGAGCAAGTTTGGAGTACTTCAAGAAGATGGCAGACAATAAACGAAACTTGCTCATCTTTTGCAGTTACCAGTCTGGCGGTACGATTGGGCGACGCGTCTTGGACGGTGAAAAAGACATTGTTCTCATGAATGGCGACCGACCTGAACACATCCCCGTCAATCTTGAAATTCTTCGCATTCCTGAATTCACTGGCCATGCAGGAAGGAATGAGCTGATGAGATACGTGCATGACATCATGCCTCGACCGCGCCGGATCATTGTCAACCACGGTGAACAAAGCAAGTGTCTGGACTTAGCAAGCTCACTGCACAAGGTACAGGGTGCTGAAACGTCGGCGCCGAAGAATTTGGATGCCATACGGCTGGCGTAGCACTCTTCTCCTTTGTGTTATCTCGGGCCTGGTTCACAGAAAAGCATATAATCTTTCTCTTAGAAGAAGTAGGGTGATTACGACTCTTCTCTTTGACTTTGACGGGACCATCGCAGACACGCTTTCTCCTGTCATTCAGGCTCTGAACAGACTTTCCCCGGTCTATGGCTATCGTCCAGTCAAGCAACGCGAGATTCAGCGCCTTCGTCGTTTAACGATGAGGGAATTACTCAAAGAATTCCAGGTTCCTCTAGGAAAAGTCCCCTTTATTACTCGCCGTGTGCGCGCAGAACTCGCCAGAGACATTCCTTCTCTTCGTCTTACTGCACCATTGAGGGGCATCCTTCTTGCCCTGAGGAAGAGGGGATATCGTCTCGGCATTGTGAGCGCGAACTCAGTTGAGAACGTTCGTGTTTTTCTTGACCGACATCATCTTGATCAGTTTGAATTCATCCACTCTTGCCGAGGTTTACTTGGCAAACACCATGCTCTTCGTGCTGTATTGCGACAGGAAAAGCTTTGTCGAGAGGAAGTGCTGTACATTGGAGACGAAGTGCGAGACATTGAGGCTTGCCGAAAGGCTGGCATTCCTATTGCTGCGGTTTCCTGGGGGTACAACAGCAGCGATATCCTGCAGAAGAATCAGCCGGACTACCTCATCAAGAAACCACGAGACCTTCTTACGATCTTGTTATAACTGATTATGGAGCGACTGTATTCCCTTCTTCGTCAACGATCCTAATGACGCGCACAGGACACACTCTTGCGGCATCAATGTTTTCCTGAAGCTCTTCTTCGGTGATCTCTCGCCTCATCACTATGGGTTTACCGTCTTCCTGCATGACCCAATTTGTCGGGGCGGCAGCAATGCACGCAGCAGCACCTATGCATCCTTCTCGATCAAACTCAATATAGTACTTCTTTTTCTTTGGCTCTGCTTTTTTTTGTTCCATCATTTTTGGTTGTATGTTTGCTGCAAGAGAAGGGCATCCTTCTCCATCAATGGACTTTCGCATATCACCACGCCGCGGGTTTTAAAGTCTTTCCATGCCTGACAAAGCGCCTCATACTGAAAATCAGAAGCCCGGAGGGGCAAATGGTGCTTTTCTCCTTTTGGACCATACGCGATACCCGCAACGTGAATGTGCATATTGTTGAGGGCCTCTCTCCCTAACTGCTTCTCGATTTCTTCCAGGGCTTTCGAGAATTCTTCGTAGGAATTTTGTTTACCATTCGAGCGAGCATGATAGTGGGCGACATCAAGGCAGGGAAGAACGCGCTCGCATTCAGCGCTGATCCTGAGTATTTCGTCAAGATCCCCCCATTGGGTTGGTTTGCCAGTGAGCTCTGGTCTTACCCATACAGAGATTCCTTCATTCTGCAGCATCTTGAGAATCTCCTGAATGTTCTTTTGTATTCTACGGTAGACTTCCTCTTTCGGCTGCTTCAGATAATACCCTGCATGGAAGCAGGCGCTCCATCCTCCACAAGCGTCCAAGCGACGACAGGCCTCAAGTATGTGGTGCTTGCTTGCCGCCAATTTTTTTTGATCTGCTGAGTTAAGGTTAATGAAATACGGGGCGTGGCAAGTTAGGACAACATTATTTTTTTCTGCCGCTTGTTTCACTTCTGGGGTTCTTTCTTGCGGAAGACGCACGCCCTGCACAAACTCGAGCTCCATGGCGCCCAATCCGAGTTCTTTCACTTGGAGAATTCCGTTGACCGTATCGGGCTTCTTTGCTGACAGAGGAATGCCTGCGGTGCCAAACAGCAGGGTTGAGGGCGGTTTCATCTTTACACGAGCGTGCGAATGAGTTCGCCCAGCATATGGGAGACTACAGTTGCAATGATTCCTATCATCAACGTTTCCACCCCGCTTTTCACCGCGGGGCGCTTTGTGAAGTGAGTTTTCAGGACGCCTGCGCCAAAAAGTGCGCTCAGCCCAATCATGGTGGAAACGCGGAATGCGGATGCTGCTACAGGAAAGACGTAGGGAATTAAAAGCAGGACGCCCGCGAAAAGGAAAGAGAAGAACATGACTGCGCCCTCTTTCCACGGGCTGGTGAACCCTTTTTCTGAAACGCCTACTTCTTCCGCCGCCATGACGTCGCGCAAGATGTGTTCATTGGATAAGATCTTGTTCACGGTGCTTTCCAACTCCTTTCCACGCAATCCTTTTTTGCGGTAAATCCTCAACAAATGCTGGCGCTCTACTTTTGGGTGCTTGATATCCTGCTCTTCATCGCGCAGGGCGCGTCTATAAAATTCTGACTGGCTTTTTGAGCTGATGTATGTTCCTGCGGCCATGGAGAATGCTCCGGCAAATAGCTCCACTAACGTGCTGATAATAATGACTCGTGTTGAGATCAATGCGCCGTCGAGTCCTGCGATTAAGGCAAGCGTGCTGACGATTCCGTCGTTGATACCAAAGGTTGCGCTGCGCAAAAATTTCCCCGCGTTATGGTCTACGTTTCTGTTCATCGCTTGTGCTTTCTGACGTAGCGCTCCAGCCTCTCCATAGCCTGCTCTATCTTCTCATACGCGGTGGCGTACGAACATCGGATATACCCTTCGCCAGCGGATCCAAATTCCTTGCCCGGCACGACTGCAACTTTTTCTTTTTTCAGAAGATCATACGCACACCTGTAACTTTCATCAATGACTGAGCTTATGTTGGAAAACGTGTAGAACGCACCGTGAGGAGTAACTGTTGGGAGGCCGATATCATTCAATCGCTTGACGATGAATTTTCTTCGCCTGTCATACTCCCTCCTCATCTTTTCAGTGAACGGAGCGCCAACTTCGAGTGCTTTTTTGGCAACTATCTGGCTGATTGTCGGGGCACAAAGCGTCGTGTAAATGTGCGTTTTCTTCATCGCTTCGATGAGGTTACGAGGACCGACTGCGTAGCCCACCCGGAAACCACACATTGCGTACGATTTACTGAAGGTGTGAAAAGTAACCGTGTACCTCTCCATGCCCTTCAGCGATGCAATGCTGATGTGTTGTTTTCCGTAGATCAGCTTTTCATATGCCTCATCACTGAAGATGTACATATTGTTCTCAACTGCGATGTCGGCTATTTCTTCAAGGATTTTTTTGCTTAGGACATTGCCTGTGGGGTTGGCTGGCGTGTTGATGAGAATCGCTTTTGTCTTTCTCTTGTCAATCAGCTTTTTCAGCCGGTCTGGATTGATATCCCAGTTTTCCTCTTCTGTAAGCTCAAACTGTACTGGGAATGCGTTTAACAACTCAAATGTTGGAAGAAAACCGAGAAAGCTTGGATTAGGAACGATGATTTGCTCGCTGACATCAAGGGTGCATGCAGTTGCGAGGAGAATTGCTTCCTGACTGCCGCAGGTCACGATAATGTTGTCTGGTGTCGCGTGGATGCTATTTTCTTTCTTGAGTTTTTTGATGATGGCCTCTTTAAGGTCGGCCCTACCGCCTGGAGCACTGTAGTGGTTACAGTCTTTTGCTGCTTCCTGCGCAGCCTTGATCAATGGTTCAGGCAGGGAGAAATCTGGTTCTCCTGGACCTAAAGAAACGATAGTTTTATCTTCAGCTGCCAGCTTTATGAGTTTAGAAATAACTGCGTCGGGCAACTCAGTCTCTCGTTCGGCAATATGCACCATCTTTTTTCAGTATGATGGCGGGAAGGAGTTATTTAAAGGTTTTTACGGGGTGGCAACTGCTCTTCAATGAGATCATTAAGAAGAACTTCTTCACGTTTTCCTATTGGCAGAAGATACTGAACATATTTTTCATCTAATCCGTTGGGTAAAAATACCTTTACCTCTTCGAGCACTCCTGGATCTCCACGTTCGAGTTTAACTTCAAGAAGACCTTTGTTTATGCCGAGAATAACTCCTTTTCTCTCGCCTAATTCCCTGCGTAGTTTTCGCATGCCATACTGTCGCAGCTTCTTTACATCTACGCCCAACGACCTTAATTCTCTGCTTGACTCTAGACCCCACATAAGATCATGAGTATTAACGCCAGCAGGTACTGGCTCGCCTAAAATTTCGCTGAGATGCAACTCTCTTTCTTGAATACCTGCGTATATTTCTGCATCCTCATCAATACGGGCCATGGTAAGATTTCTAGAAATTTGTGATGCGAGCGGGTGGCCGACAAAAGCCTCGCTTCGTGGAACAAAATAAAGATAACCTGCTGCCGGAGGGAGGCCGGGAATCTTAGAACCCAGGCTTGAGGGCAGTCTTCCTGTTCTCAATAGTATCTCTACTGCAGCAACCGACGTACCATGAACGAACGTGGGGAATCCTTCGCGCTCATACGCCTCAAACAACAGATACTGGGCACGTGTTTTATCCATCACTTTCTTTCCTTTTTTCTCTTTATAAATATTTTGCTACTAAATAGTGATTATAGAGCTTTTTCTTAAATCCGTTATTATGCCCTCTGGAGTGGAGTGACTGAATAACGACGGAATAGAGGGCGTTGTTGTAGTTGTTTAAAACTACGCTTCCTAAGAAGGAAACTTGGGGTCTGGTGCTCGAAAAGCGGGGTAACTATCCTACATTTTTTATTTTTAGAAATCGAAAGATTTAAATAGTATATCTCAGTTATACTATTTTATGGCGAGCCCAAGCAAGGAAGAAAATGTATTAAAATTAATTTTAGAAAACAGTCCTTTGAAAGAGTGGCATTTTGAGGAGATAGTCAGAGAAGCAAAAGTCACACGATTGGTAGCAAATAAATGGCTAAAAAAATATGTATCTGATGGGCTGCTCAATCATACAAAAGAAAAAGGAAAATTTGCATATTTTACGGTTGGAAGTAATAATACCATATATTACTCTCTAAAAAGGATTTATGCTTTAGAACAGCTTCATAAAAGTGGTTTAATACCCAAGCTTTTATCTCTTAAAACCGCTAAAACCATAATCCTTTTTGGAAGCATTGTAAAAGGAGATTGGTACAAAAATTCAGATATAGATATTTTTGTTTTCGGAGATATTTCAGGTTTCGATAAAAACATTTATGAACTTAAACTTCACAAAAATATTGAGTTGCATATTTTTGAGAATAAAGAAGAGATTGAAGATGTCAAAACAGGGCTTATAAAGAATATAATTAACGGATATATCCTCAAAGGACAGATACAAGATTTTGCTGAGGTCGGATAAATGAAGCTTACAATAGATCATCTCGATAAAACTTACAAACTCTGCATGAGCACAGGAAGCATAAAAGAAAAAGCTATAGACATTGAGCTTATCAAATCATTGAAAATTGTTGCAGAGAGAGGACTTGAATTTATCAATAGCACATCAAAAGATATTTCAAGAGATAGCACTTATTGGACATTTGTTTTTCGCGATCATTATGAATCACTTAGAGGATTAATCGAAGCATATCTATTATTTGAAGGAATTGAGGTCGATAGTCATCAATGCAAAAATGCATACATATGTTTCAAACATCCTGAATTGGAACTTGATTGGGAATTCCTTGAAACTATCCGGCTGAAAAGAAACGCAATCAATTACAGAGGACAATTATTGAAATACGAAGATTGGAAAATGCTCAAGCTGAAATTTGAATTACACATTAATGCATTGAAAAAAGAGATTGAAAAGAAGTTAGAAAAAGAGGAATGAAATGGAGAAATGGGAAATTGCATTAAAGGAATTTCTGAAAAAATTTTAATTCTCGAATTGCTCAAATAAGCAAGAAAAGCGCATTTCCCTA
>CAZDTM010000019.1:0-13951 GCA_964508385.1 Candidatus Woesearchaeota archaeon
AGACGATAACGGAACATTTTGCTTAAAATCAGTTTTCACGGCGTGGTAATCACATCACCTACATATAAATCAAGAGTAGTATCTTTATCAGGCTCGTGACTCAAGCTCCTTACGACACGCTTCTTCGCACCTGAAAGCATCAATGGCCTCTTGCGGGTTGTCGTCTACTTTCTGTTCGCACGCTTCTACGCACGTCTTACACTGTTCAAAGCGAGCATCAGTGATGAGTTGGCATTGGTTGTTGACAGTTTGGCACTCAGCATACTGCCTGCAGAAATCTCCAAGTCGGTAGTCTGCTGTGCATACTCGAGGTACGTTTGAACCACATTGAACATTAAGACCGTGGCAGTTTTCAATGCCGCATTGCTGGCTTTGTTGTTGCGGAGTACACCCTGCCGCCAAAAGAGCGAGAAGAGTGATACACGCCATCAGCACTTTCATGATCTTTCTGTGCTCCCCGCGTATATAAATATTGCGAACCAAAATTTAATAAACTGCCTGCGCGCAAGAGGTGCATGGATTTTCGTCCTTTCTTGCGGTTTTTCGGTAAAACTTTGCTGTTGTTTGGACTGACCCTGTTTCTGTTTTCGTTTTTCTTGAGCAGTCTCGGCGCCCATGCGCCTGAATTACCTGGTTTATTGAAAGAGCAGGTCGCACTTCAAGTCCTTCTTCAGGCGTCGGGACAGAACTTTACTGACCAAGAAATTACTGCCATGAAAGATGCCTGCCAGAAAAACCCCGAACAACAGTCGTGCGACGTGGTACTGGATCCAGGAAAAACGTTTGAAACGCCAGAGATGAATCTGCTTCTCCGGCAGATTACTGAGTATGGAAAGAGAACAGCTCCTGTGCGTCTTTTGGGGATAGGGCTGTTTCTTCTTGGGTGCGTGCTGTTCTGGATAGGGAATGCGATGCGAGGCATGAGCGCGTTTAGAATCGCACTCTCTTCAGCCATCTCTTCTGCATTAGCGGTCTTTTACTACGCTGTGATTCCATTCTTGCTCAATTCTGGCGCCTTCTTGCCATTACTTCCACAGGAGGCTCCTGCACCTGTTCTCACCCTCCTGATGAATGCTCTTGGCGAGTGGATGACGATCGTGGTTGGTGGCGTTATGAAGATTTCCATTCTTCTCACGCTATTGTTTGGTGCTGCCGCGCTGTTCCTCTTCTTGTTTCGCCGCCCGTAACGCAAAAGCTTTTATGTCATGAAGGCATGCTTCTTCTATGCATGCACGAACACGACTGTTGCTTCGAGAACTTGCCGCGTTGGCTGCTGTTGTCACCATCTTTTTTGTCATTTTCTTCAATGTAACGCACTTCCTTCTTCCTGTTCCTTCTCCTTCTGAAGAACAAGCTCCGGTGGAGAGCTCTCTTTCTCCTGCAACGCCACCCGAGAACCCTGCGCCCTTTAAGAGAAATAACGAGTTTCTTGTTGCTGTGCTGCCGTTTCCTTCTGAAGCGAGACTGTACATATTTGACCAGGAAAAACACTTGACTTTCTGGAAAACTCTTCAGCTGAACAAGAGACCAGTGGACGCAGCCTTTGCTGATGGATTACTGTACGTAGCTGTAGAGCAGGACAACGAGGGATGGATTCAGGCATGGGACCTTGCGCAACCTGAACTTCGGCGCGAGTATAGAACCGGCAGCATCACTTCTCTTGCTGTCGGAAAGAATCACCTCTTTGCAATCGCCGATGATGACGTGCTCCTGATCGACAAGGAAACAGCAGAGATTGCTCGTGTTCCTGTTGATGGCAGCCCTCTGTTTTTAGAATATGTTTCCTCTCTTGATAATGTTTTTGTTGGCATGGAAGATGCGCCCGAGATTGTGATGATCAACCCCAGGATTGCGAGCGTTGCAAAGATTATCCGCGTCAGTGGATTCCCGCAGGATATGGCAGTTACAGGAGATCAGCGCATTTTGACCGTGGCAACGCAGGATGATGATGTCCTCTCGCTTGTTCCCCTGAACCTGCTTAGACAAACGCAGGCAGTTATCACCGGGCAAGAGCCTGCTGCAGTTGTTGCTGGGCCTGATGGAAGGCTGTTATTTGTTGCTAATTCTCATAGCAATGATGTGAGCGTGATCATCTTAAGCCAGGTGAAGCGCCTGCTGAACATTCCTGTCGGCTCTGGACCGACAGAACTTGCTGTTCATCCTGATGGAAGCGCAGTCGTTGCCTTCAATAGTGGGGAAGGATCGCTCTCGGTGATTGACATGGATTCCCTGCAGGAACGCCAGCGCTTGCTCCTGTCAGCGGACGTTGTAGCGTTGCTGATGGTTTCAGAAAAAGAAACGGAGACGAGTGTTTTTTAGTAGAGAATAGCAAGGAGAACGTGTTGCACGTCTGAAAAACGAACCTTACTTGGGTCAGTAAGAGGATTGTTGTCCCCTTTCGTTACGGCGTACCAACCATCCGCATCAAAACCTGTTTGCACAATGCGATGAACAATCAGGTTCTTTCCTTGCTTGTAGGTGATGATGTCTCCCACATGAATCTCTGCTGAGGAACGCGGGGTGAAGGCGATGCCGTTTGCAGACTTGTCAAAGACCGGGTCCATGGAATTTGAGTCTTCATATCGCGCCCAACTCAATGTCCTCTCTGGAAAACTGAACTCTACCGTATCGTCGTACACTTTGATGTTGCTTTCTTTCAGGTAATCGTGAGGGCTGGGCTGATCGGCGAGGAAGGCCAACGTGGCTGGACGCTCTGCGAGGCTTGCTCCCGGCAGTTGCAGTGTGGTTAACGCAATGCCTGCGAGAGTGCCAGCAAGAAACACCAATGCTGATGCAAGAATGACGCCAGAGAGTTTCATGATCTTTTTCCTTGCTTTCTTCTATATAAAACTTACTATTTTTTCTACTTGAGAGTAGCTAAAAGCAGAAAGGTTTATAAGGCAGGCTACCAGAAAGAAATTATGAAAAAGAGTATTTTAGTCGGAATTGCTGCACTTTGTTTAGCTTCTTGTACACGACAACCAACAAGAGAGCAAGAAAATAAGTCTAAACCTGAATCTAGAGTAGTTTATGTTTATGACAGCATGATCACTCCATTCAAAACGGAATATCATGACGAGAACGGCGATGGAAGACCTGAAGCAATCTACCTAATCCAATTTGATGGATCAAGAAGACAAATTACACCACAATCGGAAGAATGGAAGAGAAAAAAAGTGATGTTAAGAATAATGCAGAAAAATTTCTTGGCAGGGAGACCCGTGATACCCACCTTTGCTCATTTGGAAGCGAGAGTATATGGGCCTGGTGACGAAGTAAGGAGATACTGGGACCTTAGCAATGATGGTACACTTGATGAGGCCTACCATTATGAAAGCGGAAGATCTAAGCAGATATTTAACCGAGAAACAGGTTTAATGCCGAAAAATGTAGAAACCCAGTTTTTTGATCTCGTGTCGCGAATTCAGTATTAAACATCAATGATAAGCTTCTTTTTTCCCTCAACATACAGGCTTACTTTTTCATCTGGTTTAAGCTTCAGTTGTTGTGCAATGTCCTTAGGTATTCTTAGAAGAACAGAACCTCCCGATTTCCATAATGTGGCTTCTTTTCGTTGTACGCCCCATAAGCCATTCTCTTTGAGTTTCTTTTCAACAATTTCCATCGTCTCTTCTGGAAAATATTCTTCGCCACACTGCAGGCAGTACTCAACATCCAATACCCCGCAGGCTACACCCTCAACAACTACGTCGTCTCTCTTCCATTCTATCTTTCCTCCGCATGGACAGGGATATAACATTTTCTCCATTGTTTCGTTCCTCCTCAATCAATAACGGTGATGGGATATACTTTCCTGATGTTACCTACCTGAAATTCTCTATACACAACCTTGAACCATCTAAATTCAGCGATGATAGACTCATCTTCTCTCATTCTTTTTGCACCTTTTTGTACTGCTTCTTTGATATTGTCTTTCGTGATGCCCCGTACTCTCATTCGATCAAAAACGTGATCAGACCTTTTTGAAGTGTCCTTGTGTTGTTCTATGTTTCTAAACGCGATGTCTACTTTAATTTCAGCCATCTTATCCAAAAGTGTTTATAAGTATATAAATTTGTCTATTCTTCTACTCCATTTAAAAATCTTCCAATTTACCTCTTTAAAGTGGCTACATAAAATTGTTTTCTGGTGTGGATGTCGCAATGTTTTTTAACAAGGAAGGCATGGAAGAGGGATGGCATTGGACTCCATTGGAAAGGAACAGAAAACTGCAGTTCCAACGAGCTCGCGCCTTGAAGAATTGCTGTACCGAGAGAAGGATCCTGCGTTCGTGAAGAGGGTGGTGGCGTCTCAAGAGTGGAAGAATCATGCAAAAACCCACCAGGGGGCGAGAGTTGTCTCTGTTGATACAAACGAGAAATCACAACGAGAAGCTCAGGAACAACTGTTGAAAACTGCACCCGCAACGCGGCGCCGGGCTGGTGCGACGGAAGAGGAGGAAAACTCACCCAAACCAGTCCATACGGTCCATGATACCTCTGCTTCTGGAGGAGGAGAGTACCTCACAGGCAAACCATTCCCCGTTACCTGCAGCTGCGGCGCGCAGATTGATGTGAAAATTCCTGATCTTTCAGTGCAGAAACTCAGGGGGGAAGTGGCTTTGTATAGGTCGACGCGCACGGCCCCGAAAGAAGTTCCGGGAGTGAATGAGGGACTCCAACCAGTGTACCTTCCTAGCGCACCAGGCGAAGAAAAGAAAAAGGAGAAGAATTTGTATCATCCAGCATGACTGAACCAACGAAGTGTCCCCGTTGCGGGAGCACGCATACGGAACGAGAAGGGGATGAAGACTTTGCGTTTATTGTGTGCCTCGATTGCGGGTATGATGGAGAGGACTATGAAGTTGATGAAAAAGGATCAAAAGGAAAGGGTGGCGGCGGGGGAAGCCCGTACAAACGGGGCGGTCCTGTACGAACACAGAAACGATAGTCTTCAGGAAGAGCAAGATTTTATAAATCTCCGCATGGTTGCTTAATAGATGAATGTTAACCAGAAACTTGAGGTGATTCATAGTTTTGCGCAGGAAATTCTTACTGGGGATGAACTACGAACGTTATTTGAAGAGAAAAAACAACCTGTTGCTTACGACGGGTTTGAGCCCTCTGGACAGCTTCATATCGCGCAGGGACTGCTGAGGGCAATCACTCTTAACAAACTGGCAAGCATTGGCGTCAAGTTCAAGATGCTGGTTGCAGACTGGCATGCGATGGCCAACAATAAGTTTGACGGCGATCTTGACAAGATTCAGACGTGCGGGAAATATTTCATTGAAGTGTGGAAAGCTGCAGGTTTAGACACGGACAACGTTGAATTTGTGTGGGCAAGCGAACTCGTGAAAGATCCTTCCTACTGGCAGAAAGTCATGCAGATTGCCCGTGCCACAACAGTGCAGCGTGCTTTACGGTGCGGCCAGATCATGGGACGAAATGAGAAAGACATGACTCAAGCCTCACAGATTTTCTATCCGTGCATGCAAGCCGCAGATATTTTCTATTTAGATGTAGACATTGCGCAACTTGGAATGGATCAGCGCAAGGTGAATATTCTAGCAAGGGAATTAGGAGAAAAACTCTTTGGACGAAAACCGGTTGCTGTCCATCACCATATGCTGATGGGATTAGGAGAGCCGCCGAAAACTGAGGATACGACGGAACGTGTGATTGCCTTGAAGATGTCTAAGTCAAATCCATCGAGCGCCATTTTCATGACTGACTCTGCAGCAGAAGTAACCAAAAAGATTGAACAAGCCTATTGTCCGATGAAACAAGTGGAAGAAAATCCAGTTTTAGACTACTGCAAGCATATTATTTTTGAACGCATTAAAACTCTGACTATTGAACGACCTGCAAAGTTTGGCGGGTTGTTGGCATTTGCTACCTATGCTGAGTTGGAAAAAGCGTATGCTGCGGGGGAGGTTCATCCTTTGGACTTAAAGAAGGCGGTGGCTGTTGAGTTGAATAAGATGCTTGATCCTGTCAGAAAACACTTTGAAAAGAATAAGAAAGCTCGAAAATTGTATGAACAAGTGAAAAGCTTTAAGATTACCCGCTAGTCTATTTAGATAAAAGAGGCAAAAATGAAAAAAGAGGAAAGTAAGGGATTGCCAGAGACTTTTTATGAAGATTTGATTATCCCTAAAAAATGGAGAATACTTCCCGTCAAAAAAGCTGCAGGGGAATTTATTTATTCTCTCATTAAAAAAAATAAATTGAAAAGTACTATAGAGTCTGGGTTGGGATTAGGCATTTCAGCAGCATATATAATCTCTGCAACAAAATCTAAGCATATTGCAATAGACCCTTTTTACAAAACAGAATGGGACTCATCAATTGCTATGAAAAATATGAAAGAACTAGGATTTACTAATCTACTTGTAGATCATAATGATTATTCTTATAACGTACTTCCACAATTAGCTAAAAAAGGACACAAATTAGACTTTGCATTTATTGATGGAGACCATAGATATGATTCTATTTTTATTGATTATTTCTATATAGATTTAATGCTCAAGAAAAAAGGATTTATTCTTTTTGATGACGCTTGGATGAGAACAACACAATTAGTTGCCTCTTTTATTCGTACAAACAAACGCAATTATAAAGAAATCAGCACTTCTTATAAACAGTTTATATTATTTCAAAAAGTTAAAGTAGAAGATAATCGCTCTTGGTATTATTTCAGAGAATTTCATAATAGAAGAGCAATGAAAACCCAATCTTGTTTTGAAAAATATGGCGATAAGATATGGGATAAAAATTGGTTAAGAAAACATAGGCCAAAATCACCTAGCAAAAGGTGTAAATCCTAAGTAGAAGCCGAATTTTACCGATTTAAAAAATCTCGGAGCTTGAATGTTTGAATTATGCACCGACCCCGACCATGTCAAAACCTTTAAAAACCATCGAAAAAAAGCCACAGGATGGCAGAAGTCAAATGCGTTATCAGCGATCCTAAAACCGGGAAGTCATATCAAAAAGTTTTGCCCGAGAACCAGTTTGCGGGCCAGCATCTTGGAGCCTCGGTTTCTGGAAGCATGCTTGACCTCCCGGGATATGAATTAAAGATTACCGGAGCAAGCGATAACGCTGGTTTTCCCCATATTGCCCGTTTTGATACTGCAGCACGAAAGAAGCCTTTGATCAAAGAAGGCGAGGCTGGCGCCCATATCACTCGCCATGGCATGATCGTAAGAAAAACCGTGCGCGGAAGAGTGCTCTCTGACCAAACAGCCCAGGTGAACCTTGCTGTTATGAAGCACGGAACCAAGAGCATTCCTGAACTGCTTGGCATTCAAGAGAAGAAGGAAGAAGCTCCTGCCGACAAGAAAGAGTAGGTATTACTGCGGTCTCTCGGTTTCAAATCTTTTTTTGACACCAATGCGCGGCGCAACGTGGACAATGAAGGCCAGATCAACTATGTGATCAAGGCACCCAAGTCTTCCGCTCATCCGCTGAAACTGTTTTGGTGTTCCATTCAACTCTTTTGGAATGATCTCCTTACTATACCTTTGCGCCCATACTGCTCGTCGTAACATTGCTAAGAAATTCTCAGAATTTTTCCATGCAGAATAATTCGTTGGCATTTCTAAACCAGTCCAACTCTTTCCCACTTCATACCATGAGTGGCCGTCTGAGGTCGCAATTTCCCCAACACTGCCCAAAAGATCATCGGTGAGATCGTTGTAGAGCCTGCCTGCTTCTCGATTCGCGTGACGGGGAGTTACTCTTGGCAACCAGAGGTCTGCTTCGCTATTATGCGTCTCGACACCATCAAACTGTTCAATCAAGTTTGGATGCTCTCTGAGATACTGTCCTATGCCGGCTACGTAGCATGGGTGGTCTGCAATGATGATGCCATTGAAATCGTGCGCTTCTTTTAGCGTGTCTTCCACGGTTCTTCCTTCTTTGAGGTGGGTACCGTGACCCAAACCCATTACTAATACGTGGCCATGCTGCGTAGGAATTTCCTGCCCCTTCACGACGAGAATATCTCTGTGAGGAATATGAACTGCGTTTCGTTGTTCACCGACATGGGCGCGCTCATATCCTGGCGTCGCAACGAATGTCTCATACCGGGTATCGCTGAAATTTATCAATCCCAGAATACCGCCGGCGCCTAACCTTCTTGATGCAACGTCGACAGCCCTGTTAAAGTCTCCTGTATGGCGCCTGCTACTTGTTCGTAGGTGATTGTGGAGGTCTGCTCTGACGAATCGCGTTGGCATCTTTTTGTGTGCGCTGGTCTCCTTATAAATCTTTCTTTATGTCACTACTTTTGAGAAAGTATTTTCCTGTTGCACGATCTTATGCTTCGCAAAACTTTCGACTTCTTTTATTACTCTTCACTCTGCATTTTGCCACCCCTTCCTTAAAACAGAGCCTTTACACTTCCTGGTATGTACTTTCATGTTCAACTAAGAGATTTGTACGATACCACATTTTACTTTTGCCTTGAATCTTCTTTTCGTCGCCAACTTTTCTTGCGCCTTAAATCGGAGTGCAGATCGTGGGGTGTTTTAGCTGAATGTTTGGGAATTCATCGCAGAACACTCTTCGGTCTTAACCGTGGATGGGAGCAGCCAAACGATCGTATTCATGATCGCCTCCTTTCTGCTTCTTTCCTTCTTCGTCTCAGAGACATTGCGCGGATCTCTGATAAGGAACTAGAAAGGCATATCACTCATATCCGCATAGGTCAAGGCACACAAAAGCATCCCCTTGCTTTACCGCTCGTTTTATCTGCCGATCTACCTGTAGACCATCCTTATGCTGGACTTCGTGACTTTCTTCTTGTTCGTCAGATTCAAAAAACTTTACGGCCGTCTCTTAGTTCTCATTTGTTCTCTAATTCTCAAGGATACCCCTTATTTTCTGTTCCTTTTTCTTTCGATGTCGTAGAAGAGCTCAGACTCCGAGGTTTAAAGCCAAAGATTTCTACTAGCGACGATGGCTTCAACATATCTTATAGAGTACCTGGCACGAACAAACGTAAAACCTCTTTTTTGCCCCATCAACTTTTGTTTGATGAATTTTTCGCAAAACAGTTTGGTAAGTGGATTGGTGATCGTTGTGGCGGCCCCCGTAAAGTAGGCGTTGCAAACAAAGAGTGGATATTTATTTCTGAATTTGATTATTTTCTTCGGCATACTCTTTTACAAGATAACCCTTCTTGCTACATGACGTGCAGACCAGGTTTTATTCCCTCTTTTGACATTTTGCATGCGTTAAAAGTGTCTTACTGCAAGACGCAATATGGCGATTATGCGTATCGAACTGAAATAAGCAATGCTTTTCTTCGTACTTACGTCTTTGATGTTCTTGAAAAGCACCTATTTACTCTTCTTCTCCATTCTCCACCCCCCGTACGTTTTGCTTTTTATGCCGGTTTATTTGAAGCCGAGGGATCTCTTGAAGTGCGGAGTAAATGCCTCTCTTTTGCTTATGGTTACAGCCACCCACAACAAAAAACACAAGTTGAGCTATACTGTCTTCTTCATAAAGCAGTGACTCTCTATACCTTGTTACAACTTGATGGTCTTCGACCGCACCTTTCTCGTAAACTATGTGGTTCTACTCTCAAATATGATGTTTGTCTCTTTCTTGCCTCCTCGCCCCGAGAGGTTACTTTTATAAAGAGAAACCTAATTCCTTGCCTTACACACCCCATTAAATTACAGCTTTTCCAGGAGGTTTTTGGAACGAATGAAGTCCACAGCAAAGAAAGAAGTCCTTAACAAAGGTCATGCTACTCTCCTTTCTGAGCAGCCTGAAATCAACATTGGTCTCGTTGGACAAGAGTGAAGGTTTCTTCACCTGCCAAAGACGTTGACCATGGCAAAACAACGTTGGTTTCTCGACTGAGCGGCAAATGGACGGATACGCATTCTGAAGAGGTCAAACGAGGCATCACTATCAGGCTGGGATATGCCACGGCCACCTTCTACAAATGCGAGAAGTGCGGGACGTATGGCATCACTGAAACCTGCGCCGCCTGCAACAGCAAAGCGGTGGCTCAGCGGAAAGTATCGTTCATTGATGCGCCGGGCCATGAATCCCTGATGGCAACCATGCTTTCTGGGGCTGCGATTATTGATGCTGCCATCTTACTCGTTTCTGCCAATGAAGACTGCCCGCAACCACAAACACGGGAACACCTCATGGCATTAGAGATCATTGGATGCAAAAACATCATTATTGCTCAAAACAAGATTGATCTGGCTGATGAAGAGCAAGTGATGAAGAACTACCAGCAGATTCAAGAGTTTATCAAGGGAACGGTTGCAGAGCACGCACCCATCATTCCTTTGTCCGCACAACACAATGTTAATGTTGATGTCTTGATTCAGGTCATTCAAGAAGTGTTTGTGACGCCGCAACGTCAGGCGGATAAAGAACCACTCATGTTTGTTGCGCGGTCTTTTGATGTCAACAGGCCTGGAACGACCCTCTCAACTCTCGTTGGGGGAGTTTTGGGCGGCGCATTGAAAAGCGGATTGTTTCATGTGGGGGACATGATTGAGATCAGGCCAGGCATCCCTGTTGAGAAGGAAGGAAAGAAGCTCTACATGCCTATCCAAACGAAGATCACCTCGTTAGTGAGCGGCGATCTTCCCCTCCAGCAGGTTGGACCTGGCGGGTCTATTGCTGTGCAAACGCAGTTGGATCCTTCGTACGTGAAAGCTGACTCCTTAGCAGGCACGATTGCCGGACGGCCTGGAGAGCTGCCTGAGGTGTGGTATGAATTTGACCTCAGACCTGAACTACTGAAACGCGTGGTAGGAGTGAAAGAAGACCTGGAAGTGGTGAACATCAAGAAGGGAGAGGCGTTGATGCTGAACGTGAACTCTGCCGCGACCGTTGGATTGGTGACTGAGCTGAGGAAGGACCTCGTACATTGCAGACTGAAAATTCCTGTGTGCTGCTCGAAAGAAGACAGGATTACGATTTCTCGCTTACTTGGGAATAGGTGGAGATTAATTGGTGTTGGAAAGATCGTCTCCTAACTGCTCTTCGTCTTCTCCTGCTTCATTGTACCTCTGATAGGCTTGTTCCCCCGGGCTTAGTTCGTCTTTTCCAAGGACATAGTGCGTTCTACAGTTGGGACACTGCAACGTCAATGCAATGCCATTTGCCCACAGGCCATGTATCATCTGCAATGATCGTGCAAGCAAGAATAATCTCGCTTCTCCTGTTCTCGTGGATTGATCTTCCTGCTGATACCGTCCGAGATCGCCTGCGCTGATAGCTACAATGTTTGTTTTTGGATTGAGAATGCGGCAGCGATCCCACACAAAATACTCATAGTCTTCTACTGCAAGCTCTAATCCGTTTAGTAATGTCATTTTTAAGAGAAAGAAATCGGTTTTTTAAATTTTTCTACTTTCCTACTGAGGAGAGACCTCTCCGGTAATTTGATTATCCTCTTTTTCTGCGCCCTTTTTGAGTTCTATTTCAAGAGCCCGGTACACAATTATCCCTGCTGTTGCTGGCATCGTTACAGTATATCCTCCTTTTTGGTATGACATAGAGAGATGAAAGATCGTACCAAAATAGTTTGGGTTCTCGGCTTCACATCGTTCTCTTTCTTTTGTAAAATAATCCATAAATCCTTTGTTCCAAGGAAGTCTTGTTCCTTTGAGTTTGTTTGCTTGTGAAACGTCTAATTCCACACCGGTTCCGCCCTTCCATACTTCTACAAGTGCATGTTGCAAAGATTCTGTGGAAAGATTTGGAATATTTCCAGAATTTCGCAGGGCAGTATAAAATATGTTAAATAGCGTTCGAAGCACCTCTGCGTCACCATGACCGCTCAGTTCAAAGGCCGTGCTAAATCGTAGAGTAAACTCGTCAAAATCTTTTTGACCAGATAAAGAATGATCGGCGCCCGTCTCTCGGATTACCGCATTCGTTATTGTTTCTAAGGTAACGAGGGGTGGTCTGCTTACCATTTCTGTTCATCCTTTTCATTCTATTTAAAGCTTTTTTGTTATTACTATGGCTATCACTTAAAAGTCTTATTCTATTGCATTTTTCTTCCCTATCATCGCCAGCACCATCTGATGCATGCGGTTGATGAAGTCCATGCGCTCTTCCATGCGCATGATGTCCGCGTGCCCCTGCGTGATCAAGTTGAAGGCGAAGGGGCTTGGGAGGGAAGAATGGAGTTGTTTAATTTCTATCTTGCCGTCTTGGATGTCTTGAACAATTTGTTGCGCATGGCCAAGATCCATCAGGTCGTCCAGCACTTCACGCCTTGCTTCTTTTAGGATGGAGAACTCGTTGCTGATGCGTTTCACCGCACTGAGCAGAATCATGCTGCTCACCTGCTGCCTTCCCACATGCTTTCTTTTTCCCTTGTACTCTCGCAAGATCATAAGGGCGCGACCAGCGCAATGCCTGAAACGACGCTTCAAGACCTCTGTTTTTTCAATGGCGAGCTCCATGACTTTTTTCAATTCTTCACTTTTGAGCAGGGCAAAGGCACGCTGCGTCTGCATGGGCTCTTTGCTTGCAACATAAAACCCATTGTCAGTGATGCCTATCTCCACGTCCCGTTTGTGGATTTTTCCCAGGGCAAACGCTACTGCGCGGCTTAGTACATCATTGACACGACGGCCATAGAGTGTTTGAAACAGGACATACTTTTTCCCTTTTTCTTCGTCGGTGTAGAACTCCATGGTGATGCGCTTGTCATGGGGAATGAAAGAGTAGAGGTACTGCTCCCTGAAATACGAGTACAGGGACTCCGCCGCGTTTTTGTCGACATAGAGATAGTTGTTGAGGTAGGAGAGAATGTCCGCTTTGCTGGCGTTATTGATGAAAAGGTCTTCCAGGTAGCGTCTAAATTTTTGGATGTCGCATGCAACGTCAAAGCTGAGAGGAAGCATTTCTGAGAACCACGAAGGAACTGTTGGAAGCTTTCCTCCCGAGGCTTTCACTTGCGCAACCATGCCTCGAGTGAACAAGAATTCGTAGGTATCTCCCCCCAACACGAAGATGTCGCCCCTCTTCAGGCGCTCGACAAACCCCTCGTCAATTGTTCCAATGACTTTTTCCCCGACTTTGACCCTCACTCCTGTTTGGTCTGGGATCGTACCGATGTTGGTCATGTGGATGACACGGCTCATTTTTCCTCGCTTGCCAATTTCCCCGGTTTGCTCGTCATACCAGATCTTGGCGAAGATGTAGCGGTCTTCTAATTCCACGAATTCTCCTGCAAGGTACTTGATGATCTCCATGAAGTCTTTTTTGTCAAGGTTGCGGTAACAGTAGCTGCTGGTGACTAACGCGTAAAGGTCATCGAGCTTCCAGCGGTCGATGACTGCAGTTCCATGAAGAACTTGAGCGAGAACATCCAAACAGTTTTCTGGAATATGGATGCGATCAATCTTTTTTTCCAAAGCGTCTTTTAACAACACGCTACATTCCACAAGATCATCCCTGTCGAGAACAATGACCCTTCCTTTGACAGTTTCGTGGAGCTGGTGTCCTGAGCGTCCGGTTCTCTGCAAAAAACGAGCGACAGACTTTGGGCTTCCCAAACAAATCACGAGATCAATGTAGCCGATGTCGATGCCGAGCTCAAGACTTGTACTACAGTTTTTTGTGATGAAACCATTCGCGATATAGTTGTGAAAGGTCTCTACCTCCATAGTATAAACAGCTTCTGGTATGCCTGCAGACTCTTTTCTTCTGATTTTCTCCCATCGTATGTCACTTTCTACTAAATTTTTGAGGACATCATCTTTTTCGTTGTAGAGCCTGAGAAATCTCTTGAGTTGCGTTCTTCCAATACTTCTAGTGCCAAGCTCGTACTTGACGGGGTTTGGACCGCCATGTTTTTGCAAGAAATATGTGCTGAGGCCTTTTTTCTGTCTTAATGCTCTTAATCTCCCACCAACGCAGGGGATAACATCTTGATTACAGTA
>CAZDTM010000020.1:0-13874 GCA_964508385.1 Candidatus Woesearchaeota archaeon
TAACTTCCTCTTTTAGCTGCTTGATGAGGGACTGATCTGTCAAATATTTGTAGGACAGAGTAACCAAGAGCGTCAAGATAAAGGAAATCGCAATTAACGACCACGGCACGGGAAGTAACAGAAAGGGGTAAAAAAGGGTGTTGAACAAACCGTCGAGAACCATTCTTACTCCATCATCTTCCGTAACGCTGGATACATGTCCATCATGTGCTGCTGTGCAATGTCCTCGTAGAGTTTATAGACAATCATCACAGTGAGAAGAATTCCTGTTCCATTCGCGAGAGCGCCGAGAACGTCTGCGGACGCTGCAAGAATACCCACGGTGATTGCTCCGAGTACAGTAAGGGGTGTAATGTAGCGCGAGAGCAATTGCTCGATGACACGGGGGTCCCTTCTAAATCCCGGCACCTGCAATCCAGACCCCATGATCTGCCGCGCTTGCGATGCTGCATCCATTCCTGAGGTCTGCACCCAGAACACGGAGAAGAGCACCGCTCCTGCCACCATAAAGATTGTGTACGAGACCGTGTGCGCAACGTCGATGAAGCTGATGGAGCCAGTAATGATGGCCTGCAAGAGATTGGGAGGGTACAGCCAAGCAACCGCGCCCGAGACAGGCACTGAGCCGACGTATGTCCCTAAGAAGGGATGCCCCCAGTTCTCCAGAAGACGCGCCCATAACTGGATGTTTGCCAAGAGCGCTGCAATGAGAATGACTGGAATGTTGGAAGTGTAAATAAAACGAAGCGGCCAGCGGATGCCCTGGCCACGAATTCTTCCAAACGAAAGAGGAATTTCCACTTTCATCGCCTGGCCATAGACTGCCGCCATGAACACCACGATGGTCGCCACGATCGTTCCCAGGGCGAGCGCTGCTCCTGTTGGGTTCCTGCCAATGAGAGAGGTAAACAACACCCACACCTGACCAACCGGCGGCTGTCCTGAACCCAATGCGAGGAGGCCTGCACTTGTTAAGGGAGAGAATGCCCGAATGAAAATGGAGCTGGAGACGCCTGCGACAATGAACAGGGAGATTCCAGAACCGAAGCCGTATTTGCTAATGACCTCATCCATGTACAACACCATCAACCCGCCAATAAAGAGCTGAGCAATCAACACGAGCTCCATGGGGAAGTATGCGGATGTTCCACGAAGAGCTTGATCCGGGGCAAGACCGCCCATGAAAACGTAAATGACTGATTCGAAAATAATGAAGAAAAGTGTCAGGACTTTTTGCAACCCCTGGAAGTATGCCCGGCCTTCGTGCGATGTGGTGTCAATCTTGAGAATACCTGAACCGTTCAAGAGCTGGAGGACGATCGATGCAGTCACAATGGGGCCGATACCCAGTGACATGATTGACCCAAAGCTTGCGCCAAGAATAATGGAGAGGGACGCAAACTGTGAGAGGGCGTTTTGGCCAAGGCCATAGAGAGGAACAACGGACAAAATGAAGAACGCGACGAGCATGATGAGCGTCCACTTCAGCTTCACCTTGAACGCAAGCCTTTTTTCTGTTGGGCCTTTTACTTCGGGAAGAAATGACAGAAATTTTTGGAGGAACGCCATTTTACTCTGAGACGATGGAGCCTCCGGCTTTTTCTATCTTCTCCTTTGCTTGTTGAGAGCATGAAGCGACGACGATGGTGTACTTTCTTTTTGGCGTGCCTTTTGCCAGCAGTTTCTGAATGCCCCTTGCAGTCAGGTCTACTCTGTCTTGATCAGGAAGCTCTTGTATGTTGAGGGTGGAGGTGATGCGTTTTTTTGCGTCTTTCTCCGGGATTTTGAAACCCCGCTTTCCGAAGTAGGCGTTACCGTAGAGCTTCAAGATCTGCGTTTTCCGCTGGTCGGCGCGTTTTCCTGATCCAGCCATTCCGCGACCGCCGCGATTTCCTGCGCCGCGGTGCTTCTTCCTGCTTCCCCAGCCGTGCGTGCTTTGTCCACGCCACTTCTTTGATTTTTTCTGGCGCGTTACTGTCATCTTAGATCATCCTCTGGAGGAGCTCGTTAATGTGGTGCTTTCTGTACCCCAATGATCCGCCCATGGAAAATTGCGCTTTCAGCCCTTTCTTTTCAAATCCCTTTGCTGGCGGCATGAGCTTGAAGAAGGGCTTCAATCCAGGGATGTCTTTCAGCTCTTTTTTTACTGCCATGAATTCATTTACGAACGCATCGAGATCGAGCTTGCTCTTTTCTTTAATGTATGCCGGAGTAATGCTCTGCTTTCCCGGCAGTCTTCCTCTCTTCTCGAGAAGAAGCTTGCATGTCGCGCTGTCGATTTCTCCCCAGGTCACTGTTTCCTTGACGCGGTCAATCATGCCAATGTACGCTGGCGTGCTTGGAACAACAACGGCCGTATGCTTTTTGTACAGGCGGAGCAGCTTCAGCGTTTCCCGAACATCCGGCTTTAAGCCAGTTGTTCCTTTCAAACGAATGATAGCAACTCTTTTTACCTGCTGCGTCTTTGGTGCGCTCTCCTTCTTTTCTGGCAGGGATGTCATACGTGAATTTCCCGCATGCCTGACTTTTGTGCATACTCTGGGTGCACGCGCGTTGCGGAAAGCTGCTTCAGTGCTTCAAAGCACGCCTTCACGAGATTGAGCTTTGTGGTGGTGTGACCGAATGTTTTTGAGCGGATGTCTTTGATCCCGCACAGGGCCATAAGTTTGCTGCATTCTTTTTCTATGCACAGGCCGGTACCTTTCGGGGCGGGAATGAGCTCCATGATGACGGAGCCAACTTTTGCAGTTGCTTTGAAAGGAATGGAGTGCGAAGAACCGCAGCCACATTCCCACGAACCGCATCCTTTGACGACCTTGATCATGTTGAGCTTCGCTTTTCTCGTTGCCTTTTCCCTGGCAGGCACGGTCTCTTTTGCTTTGCCTAGACCGAGGCCAAGATACCCGCTTTTACTGCCAATAACGGCGAGCGCCGAGAACTTCGGTTTGTTCCCTTCCATTGTTTTTTTCTGCGTCTGCCTCCAGATAGAGCGCTTTCCGCCGCCGAACTTTCCCTTGGACTGGCCGATAGCGATGAGATCAGAGGCAAGTTCAGGAAGGAGATACTCAACGATTTCTACTTCAAGGAGCGTCAGTCCTTTGGTGAGAATCTGATCAATAGATGTGATTTCTCCGTTCTTGACTTTTTTCCCTAATGCAGTCCTTGGTTTCCATGCTTCAAGGTCAAATCCTTTTTTCTGAGAGACGCCAATCTCTACAGTCTCAGCTTCAGGAATAGGAACTGCTTCTATTTCAACTTCTGGCTCTTTGACTTCTTTTTTCGCTTCTTCAACTGGTACTTGGGGTACTTGATCGTCCATCTTATTTCATCTTCCCTTCAATGTTCTCCTTGACCTGCTTTAGCGGACAGTTTTTGATGTGCTTTCCTTGAATGCGCTCTTCGCTTGGGAAGACTGATGCATCATGGGAAACGTGCAACCCCCCATCAACTGCCCCCTTCACTGCTGCAAACAGAATCGAGCCTTTTATAGCCTTTTGCATTCCAATGTCCGGCGTGACTTCTTGTATATTCGCCTTTTTCGCTTTTTTTGCAAGAAGATATCCTGTGAGGTATGCGGCTGGGATGTTGCGCCTTGCGCCGGTCCATCCATACTCTTTCTGGAGTTCTCGTGTCGATGCTGTGAGAAGCACTTTGTCCCCATCAGCCTCATACGCGATAAGCTGAAGATAGACATTTTGAAGGGACTTCCTCACCACAAGACGAGGCTTCCCGCTCTTCAAGAGGAGCACGCGCAGTCGATAATCTGTTTTTCCTTCCTGCTTTCTTCTGTAAGGCAGTCCTCGGCGTTTTTTTAGTGTTGGCATTATTCACTCTCTCCCTTGTTTATCTTCTTTCCTGCTCCTTTTGCTCCTGCTTTTGCCGCCGCCTGCTTTCCAATGCCGTGCTCTTCCATGTACAGTTTCATGTGCCTCTTGCTTCTGAAGAATCCCCCTTTTGATTTTCTGTACAGTTCACGATAGGCCCCGGGCTCAAGCGCTTTTTCCTGCCGAAGGCTTTTCAAGAAAGAACGCTGCACACGAACACGCGCAACCCACATATCTTTTGAGGGAAGCCTTGCATTTTTCGTGCCTTTTCTTGATCCTTGGCCGCGCTGTCTTCCTTTTTTCTTTTGCCCGGCAATTTGCCGTGAACGGAAGCCTGAAATGCCCTGCATGGGGCTTCGTTTGATGGCGTCTTCTTTGATAAGGCGGCGAATATCTGCTTTGGTGATCGCTTCTTTAATGTCGGCGAGACGAGTTTCATCGAACCAGACTCTTGATTCGCCGCACTTCAAGAGCGTTGCTGCAATCCGTCGTTGGTTGGTAAGGTTCATTTTTGCTCAAGCACCTTTTTCTTTTCTTCTTTCTCGAGCTTTGCTTGTTCTGCAAGCTTTTCTTCTGCGGTCTTGCTTTCTTGTTCTTTTGTTGCTTCCTGCGCTTTCTTTTCCGCTTCTTTTTTTGACTCCTCTTTTTTCTTCGCTGCCTTTTCCCGCACTTCTTTTCTTGCTTTTATTTTCTCTTGTATCTTTTGAACGAATGCCTGGGGATCTTTTAGATTCAACACTTTTAGGCCAAGCTGCTGCGCTTTTTGGATGATTGCAATCTTCTTTTTTGCCCCAACCGTGCCGGAGATGATGATGGCCTGCAGATCTTTGGTTAGCTGCGAGGGAGAAGCTACAACATGCTGCGGATATCCTTCTGGCGTGAGGAAACGCGCTGCCTTTGGCGAGGAGTAGCCAATAGAGGGTTGCTTGCGGTAGGAGCGTAACTTCATGCGCATCTTGGAGTGCTTGCCCCGAGGATGCCGCCACTTCTTCGGAATTCTTTTGATCCTGTTTGCAGCCTGCCTCAAGAAGACTGGCTTTCTCATCTTCTGCTTCTTCCGTATTTGCAAGGCAGTTGTGAGTGCATTTGTCATCTTAGATGTACCTCACGTGGGGTTTTTCAGTGATGTAAATGCCGTCCTGGAATAATCGGCGATCCCTGCCGCGAATGAATGTGGCGCGCTCAATGTTTGCTGCGGTTTGGCCTGCGGCTTCCTTGTTTGAGGAGGTAACTGTAATCATTTCTTTGTCGATCTTGACGATGACCTCGGGAAGAATGTTTGCGGTTCTTGGGACTTTTTCTCCCAAGAAATTTGAGATGATGAACTTGTTTTTGTCAACTTTGATCGTGATGGGGAAGTGACCGGCGCACAGCTTGAGATGATAAACGAAATTTTCGTTGAGGCCTTTGATCATGTTGTTGATGTGCGCACGATACGTGTAGAGAATCTTCTTGTAGTTTCTTTTTTGGTTCTTTGCGGCAAGAGTAATTGTATCGGCATTCACTGTAAACATAATTAAAGGGTGGCTTAGCTTTTTCGTGATGCTTGCTGGACCCTTCTTGATGGCAAGGACACCAGCCACATACTCAGCAACTAGCCCCGCAGGCAGCTGAATCTTCTCTTCGATTGTGGTTGAAGTAGTCTTTTCCATGGTTAGTACACATACGCAAGAAGCACGCCTCCGAGGTTCTTCTGTTTTGCTTCGATATGCGTCATCATGCCTTTTGATGTTGAGACTATGAGAATGCCAAAGTCCTTTGCTGGAAGGTACCTCTTTTCAAATTTCTCAAACTCTGTTGCCTTCACGGGAAAGCGAGGTTTGATGACTGCGCATTTGTTGATTGCTCCGATAAGCGGAATCGTCATAATGCCGCCGCGCCTGTTTTGAGTGACGGTTGGCTTTCCGATGAAACGATGATCCTGCATAATCTCCAATACCTTTACTGCTTTTTTTGATGAGGGAGTAACTATGCACTGGCTCTTTCCCTTCTTCTGCGCGTTGTACATGTTGCTCATGACGTTGGCTAATGTATCGTTTAACATTGTGTTGACCTACCTGTATTTTTTGAAACCGATGCTTGGAGCAATGTCTCTAAAGCAGGTTCTGCATAAATGTAGACCATACTTGCTCACGTGCGCTCCTTGTCGCCCGCAGCGTCTGCATCGTTTTCTTCCTCGTCCGCATGTTCGATCTTTTGGAGCATTGTGCTTGATGAATTTTGCCATCTTCGCTGGCTTGCTCTTCAACTGCTTGAATGCTTTTGCATAATGGCTGGTTGTCATCTTATGCTGTGACCTCAACACTGAATTCTTTCTTCATAAATTCGACGGCTTCTTCCTTAGTGATTTGATGGCGGCGACCAATGCGCCTCTTTTTGACCGCGCGTTTCTTGATGCAATACCCCGGTCGTTCCAAGGTGACTGCAGCCTCCAGGCCCATAATTCCGATGTCGGCCTCATACTTTACTCCAGGAATGTCGATGTACTCCGGAATACCAAAAGCAACGTTGCCGGCATTGTCAAATTGTGACTCTTTCAGCTTGTTTCCATTTGCCTTAAGTAACCTTCCCAGGAGTTCAACTGCTTGTTCGTCACGCAGGATTGTTTTCGCCCCGATCTTCAGGCCGGGCCGCAGGTTCCATGTAGGGATTCTCTTTTTCGTGACTGTTTCTGCTGCCTTGACCCCTGTGATCTTTCCCAAGAGCTTCGTTGCTTTTTCCAGCTGCTCTCCGGAGATACCGGCACCGATGTTTAGAGTGATTTTTGAAACAAAGATCTTTCTCATCGGATTCACTACTTGCGTGACTGTGTGCTGGTTCATTTCATTTCCTTCGGATCAACAACAAACGCATAATCCTTCAATGTTTCTACGGTGTTCTCCCCAATTTCGAGCACAATTCTGTTTTTCTCCATTCCTTTGAAGTTCTTGATTTCCTTGATCGTCCCTAGTTCTCCTATGTGTTTCCCTCCGATGAGGTAGACTGTTGCGCCTTCTTCAAACTTCAGGTGCTTGTGCACTTTCTTGTTGGCCATGACAAGGCTATCTCCGGTTTTGTAGGCGTCCTTGTCGACAAGGAGATTGAAACCGTCGTGGAAGTTCAGCTGGAGGCGCTTCTTTGGCAGCATGTGTTTTGCTACAATCTTTCTTGTTTTTTCTGCTGCTTTTTCTGCGCTGACTGGGTGTATGATGAATCTGCCTTTCTTGTCGTAGAGCAGCCTCCACGCAGTTTTAATCGAGGGGATGGATACGGCATCCATCACACCGACAGGAAAATGGACATCTTTTCTTGCAATACCATCGACGAGTACCTGGCCCTGCCGCAATGCATTGCGCACTTCTCTGACTGTCTTTGCAATGTGGGCCAGATCACGGAGCACGACGACGAGGGGGAGGCAGGCGTCATGCTTATGCGGTCCTGGAGATGGCCGTGTGATGAAGGTGCGGCTCTTTCTGTGAATCGGCCAGGAGCTGTGTGCTTGCAATCGTTTGAGGTGTGCCATGTTATTTCTTTGTCTCCTTGATTTGCTGAGGCATTCTTCTCTTATCCTCGAGTACCGGGGTGATAATCATGACGTTGGAAGGATGAAGAGGAATAAACGCCGTGGTCCCGTCTTTTTTCGCTCGCGTAATGCCTTCAATGTATATTCGTGTTTTCTTGAGCATCACTTGGTGCACTTTGCCTGATTTTTTCTTAAACTCGCCGCGCATAATTTTGACGATGTCTCCTTTCCTTATCTGAAGCGAACGGTGACCATACTTTTTTTTGAGCTCATCACTGAGGTGGGCAGAAGCAAATCTCTGTTTGATGTGCAGGGGTGCGTGTGCCTGATACTTTCTCTGCTTTCTTCTCTGTGAAGAACCTTTCCAATGTCCTGAAAATTGTTTTTTTGTCATGGTGTTATACAACTATGCTTGCCACCTTCGCAATGCCCGGCCAGCGATCTGCTGCTTCTTTGGCGATGGGCCCTTTGAAGATCGTTCCTTTCGGGTTGCCTTTTTCATCCTTCAGCACCACTGCGGCGTTGTCTTCGAAGCAGATGCGGGTGCCATCCGGTCTCCTGTATTCTTTTTTCTGCCGCACGATGACTGCGGGAACGACCTGCTTTCTCATCTGCTGAGTTCCTTTGACTACCGACGCAAAGATGAGATCACCAACACAGGCACCGGGGTATCTGCCCTTCACGGTTTTCATGCCTTTAATGGACGTGATCTTCAAGAGCTTTGCTCCTGAGTTGTCGCAAGTTTCTACCCTTGTTCTGTGGGGAATGTGCTTTGAAGAACGTGCCTTGAGTGCTTTCATTGCTTTATCACCTCAATGACCACGAATGTTTTCGTCTTTGAGATGGGCTTTGTTTCCATGATGCGCACCATGTCTCCTTTCTTGAGGCTCATGCACGCGGGAGCGTGTGCCTTCAGGCGTGATCGTCTCTTTTCGACCCTCTCATATTTTCTGAGAGGAACGAGACGCTCGAACTGAATGACTGCTGTCTTGTGGAAGATGTCCTTCATCAGCGCCCCAACAAAGGTTCTTCCATGCACTTTCAACCCGCCATGGAAGGGGCATTTCTTGTCGGTACAAGGACCTGTTGGAAGAGGAACCTCTATGCCAATGCCGCTTGCCGTGCTTTCGTTCATTGTTTTTGCAGTTACCATTTGAATCGTTTTTTTAACCGGTCTTCCGATCTTCCGACCAGAAGTTTACCGTTGATTTCATATGTTTTTCCTTTCATTGTGATACGAACCGTGACGTGATCCTTGATCAATCGCTTGACCTGCCCGTGATGCTCGATGACGAGCATGTTTTTTGTCTCGTCAACCACCCTGCCCTTGAGGCCGATGGTGCCTTTGTTCTGCGCGTCAGTGACTTCTATGTCTGTGCCGATGAACTCCTGCTTCAGGACGTCATGCAGAGGCATGCTACCCGACCTCTATCGATGACGTTTCAAAGCCCATCTTCACGAGCTCTTCCCTGACGCGTGCCGCGTGATTGCCTTGAAGCTCGATGACGCCATCCTTGACAGTGCCGCCGCACGCGAGCTTTGACTTCAGCCGCTTTGCGACGTCTTTAATGTCAACGTCTTTAGCGTTCATCCCGGCGACTGTTGTGATGAGCTTCCCGAACTTTCGCTTCACCACGACAATCTTTATTCTCTGATCTTCCCGCGCAATCATCTCGCAGACGCAGAGTTCTTGGACGAGTCCGCACTTGGGGCATACGCCACTCATTATTGTGTTCGTACCTCCTGTGTTTTTTTCTTGGACACTTTTGATGGTGATGCTGGAACTTTTTTCTGATGAATGAACGTGTGAAGTTTTGCGATTGTTTTTTTGACTGCGCGCACTCTTCCTGGGTTTTCTAATGTTGTTTTTGTGGAGATCTGGGCTCTTATCTTCATCAGCTCGCTCTTTAAATCCCTAAGTTTTATTGTCATCTGCTCAGGCGTCATTTGCTTGAGCTCGCTCTTCTTGATGATTGCCATGGTTATGCTGCTTCAGCTCCTTCCTCTGCTTTTGGCGTTTCCTGCTTGCCTTCTTCAGCTTCCTTTTTCTTGGCCTTCTTTGGCTTTGCTTTCTTTTCCTTCTTTGGCTCTTCCGGTTGCTGTTCAACTGGCGCCTCTTGTTTTGTTTGCGTTTCTTCAGGAGTGTATTCTTTTTTCGTTTCTTCAAAATGCAGTTGTTTGTCGAGGCTTTTCTCGAGCTCTCGCTCCATGAGCTTGATGTCCGGGGTCATGATGCTGACTTTGATGCCAATGGTTCCAGACTTCAGGGCAACGTCCACTTTTGCGTGAGGAATTTGCGACACTGCAATGTCCCCGCACTTCTTCATGTACCCTGCAAAGAATCGCCAGGATCGTGCCCGCGCAGAAGGAATCTTTCCAGCCATCACAATTTCTGCGCCAACTGCTCCAGCGTCCATAATGCTCTGGAGGAACTTGTATCCGATGGACTTAAACCTCTTTGAGCCGAAGCG
Source organism: Candidatus Woesearchaeota archaeon (assembly GCA_964508385.1). Classification (GTDB taxonomy): domain Archaea; phylum Nanobdellota; class Nanobdellia; order SCGC-AAA011-G17; family UBA489; genus CAZDTM01. Next base: position 9,798 of record CAZDTM010000020.1, read on the forward strand.
GTCCAGACTCGAGGCGATCTTGCCTGCAACAAAATATGCGTCCAGGAAGGGATTCTTCACTTCCCCTATCTCGATCTGCGGGTTTTCAAGCTTAAACTTATTCTTTAAAACGAGCGTCATCTTCTTGATGTTCTCTCCTTTTTTTCCTACAATCAAGCCGGGCCGTGTTGTGTAGACAATGATTTTTTCGCCAAGAGGGGTGCGCTGAATTTCTGTGTGCGAATAGCCAGCGTTGGACAAGCTTTTCGCCATGTACTCCTGTATCTGATGCTCCTTCATTTTCTGCTCAACAAAACTGCGTTCAATCATTTCTTTGTTTCCTTGCCTTCTTTCTTTTGCTGTTTTTCGTTTTCGGCGATGCGCTCTTCTGCGATCATCGTAAGATGCGTGCGCTTCATCTTTCGTCTTCCTTGCCGGCCAGGATGCCATGGCTCTGATGCCCTGTTCGGAATAATTGTTGTGAGATACAGGGCTTTTGTTTCCAGGCCCTTGTTGCTTGCATTTGCCTCCAGTGAGTTGAGAAGCAACAGCACTTCCCGCGATGCCTTTTCTGGGTAGCGGCCGGCGGCAATGCGGCCGGGCTTGTGGCCTACATTTCTCTTGAAGCGCGTGAATGGCACTGGCTGCTTCTTGTCAATGACTCTCTGCAACAGCAGTTTGGACTTCTCAATGCTCTTCCCTTTAATGAACTTCGCTATCTCAACAACGTGCTTTGTGGACACGGGCAGATCCCTTCCGTTCACAATGGCCTGGTGTTCGGTGATCATGGTTTATTTCGCCTTCGATGCTTGAGCAGTACTTGATTTTGTTGCTCCAATACCTGGGGCAGAGTGCTGCACTTTCCTTCGCGTCATCGTGAGCTCGCCAAGGTATTTCCCCAGCATCTCATCAGTGATCTCAATAGGAACGTACTGTTTTCCGTCGTAGACATGGATGGTGAGCCCGATCATTTCCGGGATTGTGATCATGTCGCGTGCGTGTGTCTTGATTGGCTTTTTTCTCTTTCCTTCTTTTGCTGCCCTGATTTTTTTGACAAGTGGTTCATATCTTTGTACAACGCCCCGTTTGTAGGTTCTTCTCATGCGGGCAGGGAGTAATTTCACATAGTCTTCTATCTTCATCTTCTTCACTTCTTCGACGTCAAGACCCCGGTAGAAGACTTTTCGTTCAACCATTATCTTTTCCTCCCTGTTCTACGAGCACCAATGAGACCAACTTTGGCACCTGCTGGAGCAAATCGTGAAGGCGTCTTTGATTTACCAATGTGCCGCCCACGCCCAGATCCGAATGGGTGATCTACAGCATTCATCGCCACTCCAGACGTGTGTGGATAGAGCTTTCCGCGTGATCTCATGAGGTGGTGACGAGCTCCCGCAGTGACAAACGGTTTATCACGACGTCCTGCGCCTGCGATCGTGCCGATGGTTGCCCGACAGGTGGGATTGAGCTCTTTTTGTTTCTTTGAGGGAAGGAGAACTGTTACCTTCTCTGGCGAGGAAGCAATAATGCGGGCAGATGTTCCAGGAGCACGAACGAGTTTACCGCCGTCAGCTGTATTGAGTTCAATGTTATACACTGGCATGCCCTCTGGAATTTTACCGAGAGGAAGAGTGTTTCCTGTTTGTGGTTGTGCAAGAGCCCCTGACTGAATCGTGTCGTGTACTTTGACGCCCAAGGGTGCAAACATGAATGTAGTGCTTTTGTCTTCATACTGTATCTCTGCGACCGGCGATAAGTAGCCTGTATACTTATGCATGTTGGTGATGACGCCGGTGATGACGCCGGATCGCTCTTTGTCATCGTACGCGCGGTGTGTTGGGGCTGGGCCCCATCTGAAGGCGTGCGCTGAGTATGTTGGAGTTCCCCGTCCACTTCGCCGTGCGATGATGCGTTTACCCATTGTTACAGCAGTCCTAATTTTGTAGCCACATCAATGGCCGGATTTTCTGGAGCCAGCTTGATGAATGCCTTTTTCCTGCCGAGTGGCGTTATTAAGGTTGTGACTTTTACTACCTTGACCTTAAATTGCTCTTCTATGGCCTTTTTCACGTCGCTTTTTGAGGCGTCTTTTGCCACCATGAAGCTGAGCTTGTTCTGCGACTCCATCAGGCGCACTGCTTTTTCTGTGGTGATGGGGTGTGAAAGTGTGTCAGACATAGTTTATGGCTGCTTCTCCCTTGCTTTTGAAGCTTGTGTTTCGCAAAAAAGATTCTTTGTTTGGAGCGCTTGGATGGCGCTTTCTGTGAAAACGGTGAGGCGGGCAGCCTGGCCGCCAGGCGCGAGAAGGTCTGTGTTGAGCTGCGACACTGGGCAGATATCTACGCCCGCGATGTTCATGGCCGCCTTGGAGAGGGGGCATGTTGCTGACGTGACAATCAGCGGGCCTTTTTTCACTTTGTACTTTCTGTTTCTTGTTTTTCCTTTGCCTGCCCTTATCTTTTTTTGACTAACGCGCATAAGTTCAGCAGCGAGCTTCATGTTGTGCAGGACTTTTTCTACGTCTCTTGTCTTGGCGAGCTTCTCAAATGAAGAGTCTATGATGAGGGGTGCCTGTTCAGCGAGATGGCCCCGTGTTTTGACCAGCGAGAGGTTTGCAGTTGCTGCAAGCGCAGAACGAATTGCCTTTCTTCTCTCTTTGTCATTGATTTTTTGATCGAATATTTTGTGCGCCTTTGGCGGATGGGAACGACGACCACCAACAGTTCCTGGAGCAAATGCACCGACCCATCCAAATCTGGTTCCTCGTCTCCACATTGTTTTTCGCGGAACACGGGAGATACCGTGGCCATACGCAGTTTTGAAATCACGACGCCGTCTAGAGAGCTTTGCTGACTGGCGCATGCCTGCTGTTGGTAATGCTCCGTAGGGCTGACGATCGTGCGTGTGAATCGCTTTGACTGCGCGCATGATGAGATCTGGCCTGTACTCTTCAGCAAATTGCTTTGGCAGGTCAATAGCGCGTACTGATTTTCCGTCTGCAGAAAAAAGAGGCGCTTTCATTGTTGACTTCCCTTATGAATGTACGAGATGTTGGTGACCTGCTCTTTGTGCTGAGGAATGCGCTGTGGTTCTGTGAGAAGAATGGGGCGTTTTTTTGGACCAGGAACAGAGCCCTTGAGAAGAAGGTACTCGTTTTTGACGAGACCGTACCTTACTAAACCGCCCACTGGATTGATGTCTTCTGGTTTGGCGTTGATTTTGATGATGTATTTGTTGTATTCACTTCTCTTGTGATACCCCATCTTTCCTGCCTGAGCAACAGTCCAGAGCACTCTTTTTGGAATCCATGGGCCTAAAGTTCCAATGCCCCTTTTTGTTTTTTCTGATTTGTGCTGCCGGATTTTGACGCCGTATCGCTTGACTGTTCCCTGGAAGCCCTTGCCTTTGGTGACGCCATGAACGTCAACGAATTGCCCTTCCTTGAAAACGTCGGACACCTTGAGTTCTTGCTTGGCGAGCATGTCTTTGGCGTAGTTGTAGGCGTCTTGCGGTGTTTTGCCAGAGACCTGGAGCTCTGTCATGTCGTGTTGTTTTTTGCCGATACCTGTTTTTTGCGGTTGCGTGACGACGACGAGACGAACAGTTGAGAAGGAAGCCGGCATGGTTGATTGGGTGGCCGGTTTTTTCATGCCTTTGGGAAGATGATCAGAAAAGAATTGGGCGGCGAGAAGAAGACCGGTTGGGGTGTGGTTATAGAGGCGGAGCGCAACGAGTTTGAGCGATGGGCACTCGACAATAGTGGCGGGAATGGCGACCGTCATGCCTTTGGTGACTGACGTGCTCTTCTCGTCTTTATAGAGAAGGTGCGTCATGCCGGCTTTGTAGCCGACAAAACCGAGGACTTTTGTGGTGTCCAGATGTTTCCATCGATGAGCGCGCGCGAGGTGGTGGCGAGATCTGGCTCTATGCCAGACTTGCAAACTCCCCCTACGAGGCCAATTTAATCTGTTTGCTCCTGCCATTGTGTTAGTTGTTTGTCATTGTTTGGACTACACGTCGGCAATCGCCTCTGAGAATCAGCGACTGTTGGCCTTTTGCATCATTGCTGATGCGGTTAATCAGTTTGGGGTAGGGAAG
>CAZDTM010000021.1:0-13862 GCA_964508385.1 Candidatus Woesearchaeota archaeon
GAATTCACCTTGCACCTGCGGGCGTTGTTCGAGAGCGGATTCTGCAACATCTCCGCAAGCATCGCCTTTCAAAGAATGCTCCAGTGAACCAACACCTTATCAGACTGGATCGGAACTGGTGGCTTTTGAGACAGCTTTTAGGATATAGCTACGAACTTGAGCAAAAAAGGAATACGTCGACTGCATTGAAGGCGCTTGGTTTTACTGTGACGCACCATTTTTCTCTTGAAGAGGTACGGCGCCACATCCTTGATGCTGTGCCTCGCTCTCTTGTAGCAAGCGCTTACAAAGGATTTCTCCCCGGAACTTTTGGCATCAAGTATCGTATTCGGCGTCATGGCTCTCTTTCATGGCAGGCATACCGGGCCTGTTTCAACAAGGCTCGCACCAATAGAGTCAGTCTTGAAGACGTCCTCAATGAAGCATATCCTGATCTTGCAGAGAAATACAGGGATCCTGTAAGCGGAGAACTCGTCAAACCGTACGATGCATTTCACAGGCCGCCTCTTTCTCCTGAAGAAATTCAGCAGAGAGTGAGAACGTGGTTCTACGCTGGAGAGGATCTCTTTCTTCATGGCATGTACAACCTTCCTGATGGCGCGCGAACCTATCATACTATTGAAAGACATCGAGCTCCAGGTGAACATCCTCGTCTTCGTCCCAGAGAACACCGCTCTTCTGTTTCTTTCACAAGAAAACTCTGTGAGTATTTGGCTCTTCCTGACTTGAAGCCAGAACACCTCTTTGATAAGAGCTGGAGCGGCGTTAAGTTACTCTCGCTCGTCGGTGAACGACAACTCCTGTTTCTTCTCGCTGCTGTTGCACGCTATGATCCGCAACTACAGCATATGGGCGCGGAATTTGCTTCTTATTTTCCTGCACCACTCGTGCGCGTGTACACCCCAAGAGAGAATCACCTTTCAGTGCACAACAGGCAACATAGCGGAGAGGCTGATGCCCGCCTTCTCGCTGGCGGCGGCACGCGAGATGTTCTCGTCGAAGCAAAAATTCGCAAGAGACTTTTGCTGCGGTCGGTGCGAGAAGAGATGGTTGACAAGTATCGCGGGAAGTTATGGTGGAGGGACAAATCACTGGTGACCGACCGTGTCGCGTTTTTGAATGCTTCGAATGGTGATCTGCAGGAAGCAACAACTCTCTTGGAGCAGAACGGATGGCGCGTACTCGATGGCCATCGATTCATGGATTTTTATGAAAAAGGACTGGAACTTCTTCTCCACCATGAACCGGATTTTTTCGTGACTGCTCCTGTTCCCCTCACGGATCCGCAGCTTCTGTTGGAAGCCAACAGCCTTGTCTTTGACAAACCACATCTTCTTCTTCCGAAAACGCATCAGTTTTACAATCAGTGGCTTGCTCGTTTTCTTGATGAAAATCTTGAAGCATTGGTGTCTGGTCAGCGACGAGAACCTTTTTCCTTTCCTGCTCAAACATGTCAAACGCCGTTCTCGCACTTTGCTCCTTCTTATGGCAAGCGCGCGCACGTTGATTTTCCCGGGGTTCTTCTCGTTGATTTAGAAACGCGCGGATTCAGGAACTCTGGGTCGCCCATTGTTGTGCTTGGCGTTGCGCATTCTTCTCCTCAAGGGATGGTCGTTGAACAATACCTCGTGCGCAATCCTGCTGAAGAGAAGGGCGCTCTTCTCTGGTTTGCTGAAAAAACGAAGGAATATCACACGCTGGTCACCTTCAACGGGGACAGCTTTGATGTAGGGCTCCTTCGAGAACGTTTTTATGCACATCGTCTTCCCTTCCCCGATCACTTCTCGCACATAGACATGTATCACGCGTTTAGAAGATACGCACAAGATCAGGGATTACCTCATGCTCGATTGCAAACTTATGAACGCGTTGAGTTTGGTTTGAAGAGACGGGGAGACGTGCCTGGAAGCCAGATTCCCGCAGTATATGACGCCTTTCTCTACCGCGAGCATCATGCACACCGCATTGATGGCGTGCTTGGCCATAACCAGAGTGACTTGGTGACGCTTACGTTGCTCTACGACCAACTACGGCACTATCGCGGCAGGTCTAACATGGGAGAAAAAAGATAAGTGACTGCTTTTTTGTTGCCCCTATGAATCTCTTCTCCTCTCCACAAGGACTGTGGGTGGTGTACGGCCCCGCAGCTTCAGGGAAGACGACGTTGTGCATGCATCTTGCAAAGGACTTTCTTGCGCAGCAGCAGCGCATTTTGTTCATCGACGCTGAACATTCCCTGAATCTTCATCGCTTCAGAGAAGTCGTTGGGCCCTCTTCAGACATGGATCTGCTTTTTGTATTCAGACCGAAAACCCTTGCTGAGCTTCATGCCTTGATCATGAAGCTTCCCGGCTTCATGAAACGCGTGCAGCTAGTTCTTATTGACACCATCGGGACGCTCTACCGGCGTGAGGCCGCAGACAACCTCAAAGAAACCAGCGCGCTTCTTGAACGACAAATGCGTTTGCTTTCTGAGATTTCCAAGCATGTTCCTGTCATTGTTACCAACCAAGTAAGCAGCGTCATGGGAAGCAATGAGGTGCGGATGGTTGGCGGCAAGCTTGTTGAAAAGTGGGCGACAACCCTGGTTGAATTAAAAAAAGAGCCTAGACTCTTTCATATGAAACGACCAGAAGAAAAGCGCATTCCCTTCTGTATCACCACAGAAGGAATCACTCTTTCTTAGCTTCTTGCGCTGCTTGCATTTTTTCAATCCACTCCTGCTTTTTTGGGCACTGTTTGCCAATACAGTATTTGTAAGGTCTTTTTCCCGCACGGATGACCAAGACAAGCGGGCTCTTGCACGCTTCACACGTTTCTTCTGTTGGTTTCAGCAGCGCGTTGCTCGGAACAGAAAAGGTCGTTTTACAATCAGGATATTTATTGCATGCGATGAACATGCCGAATTTTCCACGGCGAAGCATGAGCTGTCCTTCAGTGCACGCAGGGCATGCCCCTATGGTTGATTCTTCGCGTTGTGTTTCTCTTGTTGCTTCTAATAATCCTTCTCCGATTTGCTTCTCACTTTTCTTAAAGACCGATAAGATTTTTGTAAGGTTGTCCTTTGCTTCTTTGAGAATTTCTTCTGGTTTCTTTTTTTCTTGTCGAATCTCTTCCATTTCTTCTTCAAAGTGACGTGTTAGTTGCTCATCAAGAATGTCGGGGCAATATTTCTCGAGCGTTGTAACAGCGGCTAGGCCCAATTGAGTAGCTCGAAGCGCTTTGTCTGCGATGTAATTGCGCTGATGCAAGGCGTCAATGATTGCAGCGCGGGTCGATTTTGTTCCGAGCGATTTTTTCTCAAGTACTCTAATAATGGATGCTTCGGTGTATCGTTTTGGTGGTTGAGTTTCTTTTTGATCAAGCTGAATCTTCGGTTTTTTTATTTCTTGTCCTTCTTTCAGTGGAGGCAATTCAACTTCTTTGTTTGGAACGTACGGAATATAGAACGCTTGCCAGCCAGGATCTACTGTTTTCACCCCTTTCGCGACGAATCCTTCTCCGTTCACTGTGATTGTTGCAGTTATGGTTTTTCTTTTAGCAGGCGGCGCAAAACACGAGAGGAAGCGTTTTACCACTAAATCGTACACTTTCTTTGCTTTTTCATTTAATTCTTGATGTTCGCCTGTTGGATAAATTGACGGATGAGCCGGGTCGTTTTTCTCCCCTTCATGCGGGGCAAGCTTCGACTGTCCAAGAAGTCCCTTGCACAACTGAGCGTACTCTGCTTGTTGTGCTATTTTCTTGATAAGTTCTCTGTGGCCTAATGAAGCCGGCAATTTCTGCGACGATGTTCTTGGGTATGAGATCAAACCCGCGGTGTAAAGATCTTGCGCAATGGACAGGGTATCCTTTGGCGAAATGCCAAAACACCGATACGCTTCTGTTTGCAGGGTGGTTAAATCAAACGGTGCTGGTGGTTGGATTGACGTTTCTGCTGCTTTCAGAGAGGTGACTGCGCCGTCTTTCCCTTTTGTTTTTTTGAGCAAGTCTTCTGCTTTTTTCTTTTCTGTTATGTTTCCACCAGCATACTCTGCAATCAGCTTATCTTTTGTTAACGTAAGCTCCCAGAAAGGTTCAGGAACGAACTGTTGGATTTCGCGCTCTCTGTCCACAACGATCTTCAATGTCGGACCCTGAACGCGGCCTGAAGAAAGAAGTTTAAACGAACCGGCTGCCTTGACGGATAGCGTTAATGCGCGTGACAAAGAGATTCCCCAAAAGTAATCCATGTAATGGCGGGTCTCACCTGCTGCAATCATGGGGAACTCAAGATGTTGGAGTGCGTGCTCGTACGACTGAACAAGTTCATCCTTTGTTAAAGTTGAGAATTTCATACGACGAGCGTCTTTCTGCTTGCAGATGAAACGGATGCAGTTGTACCCAATGACCTCGCCTTCTAAGTCAAAATCGGTTGCAATAGTAAAAGTGTCTGCTTTTTTTGTGAGCTCTGTTAGGGCGTCGACGTAGGCCTTTGAAAATTTTGACTGCTTCTTGATACTGTATGATGGTTTCCACTCCACGTCAAACACGGGATACGTCCATCCTTGTTTTTTTGTTTCGGCTAAACCAAACAAATGACCAACAGCACACCCCACCACAATCTCTTTTTTGTTGTGCGTAATCTCGTAGTAAGGAACTTTTTTGATGAATTTTTTTACTGGTTTTTTATCTGCAAGAGCGGTCGCTATTTTTTCTGCTTGGGCAGGCTTTTCTGTTATAATGAGTTCGGCCATACTTGAGCAGGGAAAACGTATAGATTTTAAACTCTTTTGGTGAAAAAGGCTAGAAGATTTCGCAGCGTTTATATAGTTACCTCACTTGCTCTTCTTGTGTCAATCAACTGGTTTTCGCTAGCGTTGATCTCGGCCTTTTTCTTTGGTGTGCAAACACTTTTTACAAAGGTTGTTCTGAATACTGGCTTGAGTAGCAGTCTTGTTACAGCTTATGTGTTCACCATTACCTCAATTTTTCTTTGGGTTTATGTGTTCTTCACGCAAAAAATAGCCTTACCTAGCACTCAAGTCTCTTGGGTTTTTGTCATTATGGGCGTTATTGCTTTGATATCAAACTTAACTCTCTTCAGATCTTACCAGCTCACAGCCAATCCAGGTTATGTGCGGGCTGTTTCTTCCCTAAGCATCCTTATCACCCTTCTTATTTCTTTATTTGTTTTTCATCTCAAACTTAATTTCGCCAGTGCTGCTGGGGCGGTGCTTGTTACTGCGGGGACTATCTTGCTAGCGTTCTATGTGTAAACTATTTTTTTGGTTCAATCTTCTTAAAAGAAACATAGGGTTGTAACGCTTTTGGAACAAGGATCGTTCCATCTGCTTGCTGATAGTTTTCCATAATCGCCACAAGAACCCGCGGTGTCGCGAGTGCAGTGCCATTCAGAAGATGACAGAACTTGGCTTCATTTCCTTTCTTGTAACGAATGTTCAGTTTTCTCGCCTGGTAATCAGTGCAGTTTGAGCAGGATCCCATCTCACGATAGGCTTTCTGCGCCGGCATCCACGCTTCAAGATCATATTTCTTTGCTGCAGCATTGTTGAGTTCTCCAGAGACGATGTTGACAACACGATACGGCAAACCAAGCGCAGAAAAGATTTCTTCCGCGTTGAAGATCAACTCTTCGAGAATGTCCCACGATTCTTCTTCAGATGAGTACACAAATTGCTCAACTTTTCTGAATTCGTGCACCCTGAAAATTCCCTTTGTATCTTTTCCATGAGCGCCGGCTTCTCGACGATAACATGAAGAGATCCCCGCATACCTCAGAGGAAGTTTGTCAAGCATTTCCCCGCTGTGAAGAGACGCGAGCGCGTGCTCTGCGGTTGCAATCAAAAAGAGATCATCGCCTTCAATCTTGTACAATGTTTCTTCGAAGTCGGCGAGTTCAGCTGCTCCTACGATGATTTCTCTTCTCAGTACATCCGGTGTGCGCATCAAGGTGTACTTCTTTTTTTTCAAGAAGTTTAGGGCGAAGGTGATTACTGCTTCATCGAGTTCGACGAGCTCATTTTTGAGATAGTAGAAACGCGCACCCGCCACTTTTCCTGCGCGATCGATGTCTGCAAGGTCAAGTGTTTGCAGCAGATCAACATGTGATTTTGGCTCGAAGGACAGCTTTGTTGGTTTTCCGGAAACCCGCACCACTTCATTGTCTTCCTCTTTTTGCGCGACGGGAACAGAAGAGTGAAGAAAGTTTGGAAGCTTCTTCAGGGCCTCGTTTATCTTTTCTCTGAGCAGCCGGCTTTTTTCTTCAGTGTTTTCGATAGCTTCAGGAAGCGCTTTTGACTGCTGAAAAAGCGTTTTGGCATCTTTTCCTTTCTTTTTGGCTTCATTGATCTGCTGGGACAGATTATTTCTTATATGCCTGAGGTCATCAGCCTCTTTTTTGAGGAGCTTCCACTGCGTGTAATCCTGAACAAGCTCGTCTACGACCCACACCATTTCAGCTTTGAAGCGCTTCTGAAGGTTTTCCTTGATTGCGAGGTGGTTGGTTTCGACATATCTCAGATCAATCATAGTAACTATGGCGCCAAAAGTTGTTATAAGCTTTTTCATTGATTCGGGTGGTTCGTTTTTGCGTTTGGCGGCTTTTTTCTGCGTTTTTTAAAGTATAAGAGCGGAACTATATACTGAAGCAAAGGTTTAAATAGGTGATAACTTGTTGGGCTTTGACAAGACATGGGGGGTCGAGAGATGGGTAAGAAAAGCGACAAAGAAATTTTCGAGGTTTTCTTCAGAAAAAAGCCAGCGATGATGCTTGTCGCGTTGCGCAACTCGCAAAAATCAAAGTATGGGTCTGTTCTCGCCAAAGAGGTGGACTGCACCTATTCACACGCCGTCAAGATCTTACAAGAGATGCAGGAAGCGCGGCTTGTTGACTTCGAGAAAACCGGCCGTATCAAGAACATCAAACTCACAGAAAATGGCCACCGCGTGGCTGAGTACATTGACAAGATCAAAACCCTTCTTTATTAGTCTGCCATAGCAACTTATTTTAAGGGCTTCTCTCTTTTTGCTGCATGGCTTTTGCGGGATATGAGAATGCGTTTGGTTTATTTGCCTTTCTTAGCGTGCTTTTATTCCTCCTCATTACGCTACGAAAACCAAAAGCGCAGGAAGTGCATGTTCCGACCCTGATGTTCTTTGATAAGCGCCTTCGCGCAAAAAGTGAACGCTCTTTCCTCCGAAAGATCCCTTTGAATCTTCTTTTTTTTCTACAGTTGTTAACACTTCTTCTCCTGAGCCTCTTTTTTATTAAACCTTACCTCGTTGTTGGCCATGACAGCGCACAAGAGAACGTTGTTCTTGTTCTTGACACAAGCGGAAGCATGAGCGTCAACAATGCCTTTGAGCAGGCGCAGGCGCAGGCGCAAAAAAGAGTCGGAACAAAAAATACTGTTATCGCTGCTGGCGGGGTGCCCTCACTTGTTCTACAAGAAGGAAGCGCGAGCGAAGCAAAAAAGATTATCAAACGGATGCGGGCTGGTGCTACAAACTCTCCCCTTGGCGACGCGCTTCTTTTTGCTGGGGACTATCTCCAGGGAGAGCAGCCTGCTGTCTTTGTTGTCAGCGACTTTTATTCAACACGCGGCACTCCTGTGAGCGTAGCAAAGCAAGCATTGGAGAACAAAGGCGCACAGGTATTCTTTCTTCCTATTGCCAGTGAGATAGAAGGAAATGTTGGTTTGGTCGATGCTTCGTTTGCTTCTGGTGAAGTCCGTGTGTCTGTTAAAAATTACGGGAAGGCAACAACGGTTTCTGTTCAAACGCCCCAGGGGATCCAGGAAGTAGACTTGGGAGCGGGAGAAACGAGGGTTGCCACGTACCCTCTTGTACTCGGCAAACAACAGATTTCCCTTCTTGAGAAAGACTCTTTCCCGCTTGACAATGAAGCGTACCTTGTTGCTCCTGAAGAGGAAAGTGTACGTGTCTTGCTTGTCTCTGATGAACCCTCTCCGTATGTCATGGCTGCGCTCAACGCGAGGGGAAGCATTGACCTTGAGGTCTCTCCATCTTCCACTGTGCCTTCTGAAGAGTATGATGTTTATGTCTTGGACCATCTCTCCTCACAAAACGTCGCGCCTGGAGCTATTGCTGTTGTGCAACAAGCAGTTGAGAAAGGGGCTGGTGGCATTATCGTCGCCCAACGAGAGAGCGCCCGCATTCCTTATGGCCCTCTTCTTCCCCTGACACTCGGAGATGCGAAAGGAAGCACGAGTGTTGCTCTTGAACAAGAGAACAGACTGACCCGCAACGCGGAATTTGGCTTGCTCTCTTGGCATTTTGCTACCAGCGATGAGCAAGGCATTACTCTCGCGCGAGGACAATCAGGTGCTCTTCTTCAGGTTTCTGGTGTTGGAAAGGGAAAGGTGATCTTCTTTGGCGTTGCTGAAGATGCTGCAAACTTCCAGCTTCATCCGTTCTTTCCAGTCTTTTGGGCTCGTTTGGTTGAGTACGTTTCTGCCCTTGACACTGCAGAGGAAAGGAGCGTTCATGGCGGGACGTTGTTGACGCTTCCTACTCCTGCGCTTATCCAAACCCCTTCTGGCTCCTCCCGCGTTGGAAACTTGGTGCTCTTTGACGAGCTGGGGATATGGACTGCTGATGACAAGGAATATGGGGTTAGCTTGTTCGATGAGAAGGAATCTGCTTTCGAGCGACCGGAAGATCTTTCATTTGATCTGCTGAAAAAAGAAAGCGAAAAGGGCGTGAAGAAGCCTGTTTCGTCACATGCCTTGCTTTTTGGTTTGATTCTTCTCTTTGGCGAATTTTTAATTCTAAAACGGCAAGGTGAGCTCTAATGTTGCTCGCGCAATATGTTCAGGCCCCTTGGATCTTGTACCTTTTTGTTCCTTTTTTCTTTTTCTTCTTTCTTCTTGTTAAAAGAGAAGGATCTCTCAGAGGGCTCGACAACAAGGAGCTTCAGACTGTGCGCCGGAGAAGGCTCATTTTTTTAATGTTGAGGGGGGCTGTTTTCTTTAGTCTTTTTGTTGCGCTTTCTTCTCCCTTCCTGCCTGATCGCGGAAGCATTGAAGGAAACCCCCGTGTCACGGTTCTCATTGATAACTCTACCTCCTTTGATTTGTATGATCGCGCGCGTGGCGCGGCCATAGAGCAGCAACTGCAAAAATATGTTGAAGCTGACTCGGCATATGTTGGGCAGGGAACAGAGAGCGCGCTTGGCGAAGGGGTGATGAGCCATTTGGAAAGAGGAAAGAGCATTCTTCTCGTTAGCGACGGGCAGAACAATAAGGGTGTTTCGCTTGAAGATGTCTCGTTGCTGGCGCGAGAAAGCAATGTTTCATTGAACTCCCTTGTACTTACGCCGAAGAACGCGGATTACTCGGTGGGCATCCTTGGTCCCTCAAAGACTACTGTTGGTGTAGAAGGATTCTTTCAGGTCTCTGTGCAAGGGACTGACACGCAACCGCGGAACGTGCGCCTTCTGATTGATGGGTCTCCTGTCTTTGAACGAGAGGTTCAGGGAACTGAAAGCTTCATTCGCGATTTTCCCAATGCCGGGTACCACACTCTCCAAGCAAGCATTGAGGAACCGGATTTCTTTCCTGAAAACAATATTTTCTATAAATCCGTTAAGGTTGTTCCTAAACCAACCCTTGCTTATCTCGGTTCTGCAGACAGCCCCCTTCTCGCGATCACGAATGAGCTCTATCAGTCTGCGACAGGTGATCTTGACGCGGCCTTGTCGTCAGCGAGCGCTTTGGTTGTCAATAATCTTCCTGCAGCAGAACTTGATGGCCTTACACAGAAACTCAAGAATTATCTCATAGAAGGAAATGGATTAGTCGTGTTTGGCGGAAAGAATTCCTTTGAGTTTGGGGGCTATAAAAGTTCGACATTTGAAAGTTTGATTCCTGTTGAAGTAGGGAGCGCAGAAAAGAGCGGAGAAGACGTCAGCGTCGTTGTTGTTATTGACATTTCAGGAAGCACGGGCGCTACCTTGGATACCGCGAAGAGCCTCGCGTGGAGCGTTATTCAAGACATCAAGAAAGAACACTTTGTTGGCGTGGTGGCCTTTGATACGAACGCGTATACGGTTCTTAACCTTCAGCGCCTACAAGACGTTGACCTGCCGACGCTTCAGAATGACATCGCAAGCCTTGTTCCCAGCGGTGGAACTTCCATTGGCGCGGGCATTGAGCGAGCGTTAGATCTTCTCGAGGCCGGGAGGGGTGGAAAGAACCTCATCCTCATCACGGACGGACAAACGCAGGAACGTGACCGTGCACTTACTGCGGCGCAACAGGCACCATCACGCGGAGCAAAACTCTTTGTCGTTGGCGTTAGTGGCGGGCAAGAGGGAAGTGAGTTGAACGAACCCCTCTTGCATCAACTTGCAAATGCAGGCGGCGGAAGCTACTTTCAGGCGTTTGAAGGATACAAGCTGAAGCTGCTCTTTGGAGAACCGGACCAGTCAAAGAAAGATGCCTACGGGCTTTTTATTATGGACAGCAATCACTTCATCACAGAAAACTTGGCGGTTAATGCAAATGTGTACGGCTTCAATGAGGCGACCCCAAAACCATCTGCACTCCTTCTCGTCACGACTGATAGCGGAGAACCTTTGATCGTCGTTTGGCGCTATGGTTTGGGCAGAATTGCTGTTGTGTTGACTGATGACGGCACGAGTCAAGCAGGAGAGCTGTTGAACAAGATCAACTCAAGACTGTTAGTGCGCGTTCTCAACTGGGCGGTTGGCGATCCAGAACGCAAGCTTGATCAGTACGTCACCATCACTGACAGCAATGTTGGAGAAAAGACAGAAATCACGACAAAAATCCAGGGCGGGGCGCCCAGTTTAGAGGGCGTGAGCTTCACCGAAGTGGAGCCCCACGTTTTCAGAGGATATCTTCCAGTTCAGGAAACTGGCTTCTTCACGACATTAGGAGCACTGCATGCCGTGAATTCACCTCTCGAATACCAGAACATCGGTATGTCGCCAGTGCTCGCTACAATCGCCGTCGCAACAAAAGGCGCTGTCTTTGAAGAAGGCGTTGATGTCGCTACTATGATTGACGCACTTCGGCAGCAATCATTCCAGGACGTGATCAGGAGAAAGGACGTGTCCTGGGTGTTCGCGCTGGCAGCCCTGGTTCTCTTTTTGGGCGAACTCGCCTTGCGCAGGGCTTGGCAGTACAACAACCTTTAAATATCTTCCCCGATAACAGAGTGATAGCATTTTACTTGAATCATCACGCGTGAGACTATGGGCTTCATTGAACGATGGATTGACAAACGACGGCAGCAAGAACTCGAGAGGATTAACCGACAGCTTGAAGACCTGAAGCGGCGCGGCCCTGACTTTGCCAAACGAGGAGGAGAGTCTCCTGTTGTGCTCATGAAGGAAGGCGGGAGCAGCAAGTTTCTTCTTTGGTTTCTCTTGGTGTGCGTTGTTCTCTTGATTGGCATTCTCATTTATTCCAGCTTCCAGATTTCGTCCCTGAAAGAAGAATCGACACAGAGGGATGCCACGATTGTCCTTCTCCAAAAGGACGTCATCAACATGAGCACCCTCATTGATGTTCTCCAAGAAGAGCTCGATACTAAGCAGTCAAGCGCTTCTGAACTCGGCACAAAATACAGTGACGCTCAGGCAGATCTTGCTGTTCTTGAGGTCAGACTTGCTGCACTGAACACCACCCTCCAAGAGAAGGACAAGGAGATTACTTCCTTGAAACAGCAGTCTGATGAACGAGGCGTTATGCTTGACGAGCTCGAGGCGTGCATCAAGAACGATAGCATCACAGATAAAGAAGATTGTCTTTAAGTCACCTATGGAGTCTGTAAAAGTTGCCCTCTACAGTGTAAAGAAGAAATTGCGATTGATCGCTCTCGTTCATGCTCTGCTTTGGGGGGTTGTTGCGTTCCTTGGTTTCTTTGTTGCGGGATTATTTTTTTCCTTGGACTGGAAGATCCCGGCCATTCTTGGAGTCATCTCTTTTCTTTTCATTTTCCTCAGAGGAGTTAAACGAATCCGCCTTCAAGAGGCAGAACAAAGAATCCCCCAGATGGAGTGGCAATTGCGCACTGCAGAAGACACTGCAGACAAAAATAATGAGGTCGTTGACACCTTACATCGCGACGTGATGGAGCGCGTGAAACTTTTGAGCACTTCCGCGCTTTTTGACCGAAGGCGCGTTATCAAGCAAGCAGGCCTGATTGTTGTTCTTCTCCTCCTGGTTGTGGCGGTTCCCCGCGCACATTTAACTGCGGAAAACCTTAAGGAGCAGGTTGTTACCGGCTTCGCTACTCTCACAGGGAACAGCAAAAGCCTGGCGGATAGCGATGGTGATTCTTTATCTGATGAAGAGCAACGAGAGATTTATGGCACTCCAAAAAAGATTCGAGAGGGAAGCGTTGATGTGGACATTGAGCTGCAAAGAGCACACGGCGAACTTGACTTAGACAAAAAACAACGTGAGCAGGGACTGATCTTCAGCAAGGAGTCCTCAGTAACTGATCCGGGGGTTCGCGCTGATGCCTCCTATGATGAGAACCTGGGTGACAATAAAGATCTTGTCGAGCGATACTTTAAAAACCTCGCGGAAGGGGGCGGCTAGTATGGAACCCAACAAAGTACGAGCAGTGATTGACGAGCTTCTCAAAGGAATCGGGGCAGTTGTTGTCGGACAGGAAGAGATGCTGAGACAGATTATCGCTGCTCTTTTGTGCGACGCGAATGTACTCCTTGAAGGATATCCTGGGCTGGCGAAGACCTTGAGTGTACGCACCTTGTCGCGGCTGATGGACCTGGAGTTCTCCCGCATTCAGGGAACACCGGACTTGATGCCCTCAGATATTACTGGCACGTATGTTCTCGATGAAAAAGACGGGAAGAGACAGTTCACGTTCCAGAAAGGGCCTGTTTTCGCGAACATGGTTCTCATGGACGAAGTTAACAGAGCCACGCCGAAAACACAGAGCGCGCTCTTGGAAGCGATGCAGGAAAAGCAGGTGACTGTGGGAACGCGCACGTTCCAGCTTGACCGGCCTTTCTTTGTTTTGGCGACGCAGAACCCCATTGAGCAAGAAGGAACCTACCCGCTTCCTGAAGCCCAGAGCGATCGTTTTTTGTTTAAAGTGAAGCTGACGTATCCTTCCTATGACGAGGAAGTAGAAATTGTCAACCGCTTCACAGAAGAGTGGACTCCGCCAGAATTGAAGCCGCTCCTGATGAAGAATGATCTTCTCAGGCTTCAGAAGCTCGTGCGGGAGGTGCCTGTAGCGAACGACATCAAGAGCTACATCGTCAACCTTGTCACGAAAACGCGCGATCACAGAGAGCTCATTGAGTACGGCGCAAGCCCCCGCGCCAGCATCGGGCTCGTGCTTGCTGCGAAAGCAAATGCTCTCATGAGCGGAAGAAATTACGTGACTAAAGAGGACGCTAAGCTGATGGCTCTGCCTGTTTTGCGCCATAGGATTTTGATCAACTTTGAAGCAGAACGCAACAACTTCACAGAAGACGAGGTTATCAACTATCTCCTCAAGTAGGATGCCATGATAGAACCAAGTTTTTTCAAGCACCTCGACCGGCTGAAGCTCATTATCGAGAAGAAAGTTACTTCTAACTACGTTGGCGAGCGAGAAAGTCTTCATATGGGCAGGGGGAATCTTTTCAAAGATCATCGCATCTATGCTTCTGGAGATGATTACCGAGACATTGACTGGAAAGTATTTGCCCGCACGGACAAACTTCATGTCAAGCGATACGAAGAAGACAGAAACCTCACGTTGCATATCATCCTTGACTCCAGCAAGAGCATGGACTACGGCGCAGACGTCAACAAATTTCAGTTTGCTTCCCTTGTCGGCCTTGGCTTTGC
>CAZDTM010000022.1:0-13495 GCA_964508385.1 Candidatus Woesearchaeota archaeon
AAGAGTTTTGGT
This sequence comes from Candidatus Woesearchaeota archaeon, assembly GCA_964508385.1. Classification (GTDB taxonomy): domain Archaea; phylum Nanobdellota; class Nanobdellia; order SCGC-AAA011-G17; family UBA489; genus CAZDTM01. Next base: position 13 of record CAZDTM010000022.1, read on the forward strand.
TGGGTGGAGATGGTGGGGGTGCATGACCGCGGAGACTATGACCTCAAGCAGCACGCACGCTTCTCAAACACCGCATTGGAAGCAGAGACAGAGAAAGGAAAGATTGTGCCGCACGTGCTAGAGATTGCTTTTGGCATTGACAGGCCAGTGTTTGCATTATTGGACCTCTTTTACAGGAAGCAGGAAAAAGAAGAGGGAAAAACAATGTTGGCCGTGCCCTACCCTTTAGCACCCATTGATGTCGCGATTTTTCCCTTGATGAAAAAGGATGGCTTGCCAGAACTTGCTGCGCAGATTAAGCAAGACTTGGAGAAGCATTTTGTGGTTGTGTATGACGAAGCAGGAAGCATTGGACGACGATACTTGCGAGCTGCTGAACAAGGGACCCCGTACTGCATTACTGTTGACTATGACTCGCTGAAGAAGAACGATGTGACGGTGAGGGATCGAGATACAGAAAAACAAATACGCGTGCCTCTCTCAAAGTTACGAAATGCTTTACAAGAGCTGTTGGAAGGAAGAGGGGACTTTACTTCGTTGAAACATTAATTTCTCGCTAACTGTATTTTGATGTGCTAAACAGCTTGTTCTTGTTATCTTGCTTTGACTTTTTCTTTCCATGTGACCCTGACTATATCGCCAATATTGGCGTGGCAACCAACCTGATTAACCTCGGTTATGCTGACATCTGCATTCTTTTTCTTGCTATCTAACTGTATGACATCACCGTGACACTGGGTATTCAGGCCCCATGCTACCTCCACGTGACTTCCGAGAGACGGCATCTTTGGGCAGAGAATCGGACCAAGTGGGGCATCCCTGCATTTCTGGGCCGGGGGGTTTGCAGAGACGGGTTGCTGAACGGTTAAAAAAATCAATAGAGCAGCAAACGCGATCAAACCAAAAATAAGAAACTTCTTTTTCATGCTTGAACAGGTAACCATCTCGCTTAAAAATCTTTCTGTTGGTATGCGGTGTTGCGTTGTTTGGACTTTTGTAAAAAGAAGATTTATCATTGTAGTAAGCACCTTATGCTGTTTAGCAATGCCTAAAAAAGAGTTACAAACAAACTCAACTTGATTACACCCCAGATAATCTAATCAAATCCCTTGCTTGCTTACTCTGTACTTTACTTGGGGGATAGTACTCCAGTGATCATTCGTACGTATTTAGCTGTTTTTGAAATAGAGTTCAATCCGGTCTTCTTTTACGAAATTTTTGTATTACACAAAAAAAAAGGTGCTCAATTCAGCCCCCGATTGATCGAGCTAAATACGTACGACCATTCGGAAAGTTTTTAAATTTGTAACACTAAGTACATATGGGGGGTTTATGAAAAAAAGAACTGATACGCACAGGAGACTCGATTTTCTTAAGTTGGGATACTTTCTTTCCTTCTCTAGATTTACCGTTCTCCTTTCCGCAATCGTGGCGTTATCCTTTTTGTTCTCTTTTTTATTTTCTCTTCCTACCCTGGCAGGCCCAGATGGCTTGGCTTCCTGCGGTGACACGATAAATGTTTCCACTACCCTCACCTCCGACCTTCTGAACTGCGCGGGTGATGGCCTTATTATCACGGCTGACAATGTTATGCTGGACTGTCAGGGCCACACGATAAGCGGTTCAGGTGCTGCCGTGGGCATTAAAGCGTATAGGGTTATGGGGGTCAACGCCAACATCACCGTCAGGAACTGCCTCATCTCCGACTTTGGAGATGGAATACACATCGCAGGCGTGAGCCCCAGTCTCATCACCAATAACACGATCGTCAGAAATTCCGGAAGCGGCATCGAACTCACGTCACTTTCCTTCGCCAGCGTAACATCAAATGTCCTGGAAGAAAACAGTCTGGGCATTAATCTTGAAGCAGTTTATGGCCCCACAGCCATTTCCGCCAACACTATAAGGAAAAACGGCGACGGTATGAGGTGGTTTATTGTGCGCAACATAAGTATTTTTTCAAACATCTTTAATGCCCATAACTACAACGGAATATGGGACTACGGGTACGCTTCCGGCAACCTCATTTACAACAATTTCTTCAACAGCTCATACGTTAGTGCCCGCGCACCCGAACTCAATTACTGGAACACCACCAAGACCCCGGGCACCAACATTGTCGGAGGCCCCTACCTGGGAGGCAACTTCTGGGGCGACTATAAGGGGAAAGACATCAATAGGGACGGCATTGGAGACACCCTGATCCCCTACACTGCAGGCGGCAACATAAAGGAGGGCGACTTCCTCCCTCTCGTTCCACTCCGACTCCCAAAAAAAGATCCGATGCCCAAGATTGGGGGGTGCGTTCCTCCTCCCCAGAGCATGATCGCTTGGTGGCCTGGAGATGGCAATGCCAAGGACAGGATTGGAAACAATCAGGGTATTCTCCAGAATGGCGCAAACTTCTCTGCTGGAATGGTGGCGCAGGCGTTCAATTTTGATGGAGTTGATGATTTTGTAAGCACGACGAACCCGCTCGTCATTACAAACAGCAGAATAACAATAGATGCGTGGATCTATCCCAAGCGGGTTTCTTCTTTTCACAAGATATTGAAAGTGCATAATGCGCCCAGTGGCTGGAGGGATGTATGGATCGAAGTGGCACAAAACAAGGCAAGCTTTGTAATTTATGACACCTCTGGAACTGCCCATCAGGTTGATTCCAGCAGCACACTAAATCCCAACACCTGGTATCATGTAGCAGGCACGTACGATGGAAGCGTTCAGGGATTATATGTTGACGGTGTTTTGGAAGGCACGGCCTCATGGAGCGGAAGCTTTGACTTCAACGATACCGGATTTATAGGAAGGGACCAGGGAAACAATCATCACTTTAACGGCTCAATTGATGAAGTGGAGATATTCAACCGCTCTCTTTCAGCCTCAGAAATTCAGGCAATAGTCGCTGCTGGAGGCGCTGGTAAGTGCAAGTAATCAAGGATGCACTACAGCAAGAGGCACGCCTTTCTTCTCGAGAAAAGGGGGACTTCTTCTTTTGTATTCTCCAAGAAATGCGGTTACTCTAGGATCGCATATTTAATAAAGCCGCGCTTAGACCCGGATTTCGTGGGCCGGTAGTTCAGCCTGGTAGAACGCATGCATGGCATGTATGAGGCCATGGGTTCAAATCCCGTCCGGTCCATAGTTGGGCTTGTAGTCGAATGGTAAGACGTTACCTTCGCATTTCATCGAATGAGGTAAAGACTCGGGGTTCGATTCCCCGCAAGTCCATTTCTGATTACCCGGAATTCTTGCGTAAATTTTGTCGTTGAGTTAGTTAACCTCTTTGTAGGTTTCATGATATGCGTTGTACTTTTTGGTCTAAAGCTGAAACTGAGCGGCTCAAAAAATTCCGCAAACGCCGATTTGCGATTTTTCAAATAGCTTGCGCTTTGAACAGAAGTGAGGCTTCTGTTGAAATGAAGATACGGCGGCTTTCTAGAAAAGACGAGCTTTCTGTTAGACCACAAATTTATGATGATGGTTTTGACTTTCAGTATATTGACAGAGAACTCTTGCTAAAGGCAATTATCATATGGTTGTGCGAAGGAACAAAACAATCAGGGCATAACCGCTGTGTAGAGGTTGTAAATTCTGACCCAAGAATAATCAAAACGTTTATTCGCTTTTTAAGAGCTATCAAGATAAATGAAAAAAATCCGTTTAAAACTTAAAGTGCCCAAGAGCAAAGAAGAGTGTGCTCGCTCATACTGGTCAAAGCTACTGCACATCGATTCTCATTTATTTAATCAATCAACACGACCAAAAGGTAGAAAAAAGAGCATCTACCAACACGGTACTTTAACTGTCAGGTATCACTCTAAGAAATTGCTTGAGAAGATTGGTGAGATCGCTCATACTCTTATTCTGTAATGCACTATGTTTAAATAACAGTTCTGTGTTCTTGTCTGTATGCCGGACTGCATCTTCTGCAAGATTGTGAGGTAGGAAATTCCATCAACAACAGTCTATGAGAACGAAGAAACGCTTGCTTTTTTAGACATCTCTCCCATCAACAAAGGCCATACCCTCGTGATTCCAAAGCAGCATTATAGTTCTTTTCTTGACGCGCCGGAAGAGGTTCTCAACAAGGTCGTTGCTACCCTCAAGAAAATTACTGCTGCCTTTTCACAGCTCTATCCCGGCTTCAATATCGGGCTGAACAGCGGCCGTGTTGCAGGACAGATCGTGATGCATACGCACTTTCATTTGATTCCGCGACTTGAGCATGACGGATTGCGTCATTGGCCTGGTGGAACATATAAAAAAGGAGAAGCGCAACGTGTCGCAGACCTCATCAAAAAACATCTCTCGGCGTAAGACGGGCTTGACTTTTCGAGTCGTTCTTGCTGCACTTTGCTTTGCCCTGAGCATTCTTTCCCTTGAAGCGAGTTCATCTCCCACTGGTTTTTTCATTGGCGGCATGAGCGCTGAATTTTCTTCATTCCTCGGCATACTTTTCTTTGTGCTCGGAACTGCCTTACTTCCTGTTGAGACATACAACCCGCGAGAGAGGGTGAGAACGATCGCCGGCTTGTATGAACGAGGCGGCTTGGGCGTTGTTGACGCCGCGTTGCAGATTGATGACGCTGTTGGCGGTATTCGACACGTGCGGTTTAGCCCGGGCAAGAAATTCACAGTCTATAGTGCCCGCGACGGAGTTCCGATTCCTTTGAAGGGAGAAGAAGGAAAAAGCAGGAAGCCAACAGAACTTGCAGTTGCTTTGTATGAAGTCGGCAACTTACGACACCCCGGCGTGAGGGGAGAACTCACTTTGGGGCGAAACGCTTCTTCTAAGCACCATCGTGCTGGACTCGATGCTTTGCTTCATGATTTTGAGCAGCGTCATGCAGAAGAACTTCGACGCGTCAGACAACGGGTTGCCTGAGAAAATTTGCATCATTCTCCTGCTCAGCAAAACAGAGCGATAGCTCACTCTTGCTCGAGTAAGTCTTCAATCTGGGTTGGGTGCGACCCCCCGCGCAGGGGATCAAGAGCAAATGTAAAGCCCTGTTGTTCGTGATAAACTAGAAGGTGGTACAGGCCACTTCTCACTTGGTTTGCGGTGGTCTCTATTTCTGGGTGCTCACTACGCGCCTGATTGAGGCGCATACAGTATTGTTCAACGAGGAGGGATACTTGGTTTGCACGTACCGCATAGATTTCCGTCCCATTAAAGTGTTGTATCAACCGTCGTTCCTCTTCTGAGGCTGGTTGCTGCGCGTACCTCGCTTGTTGTGGTGGGATGTATGCTCGGAGCAATCGAAGGACAAGAGAACCGAAGTGCACAAGATTGCGAAGGCTTTCTTCGGTTGGGCTTTGGTAGTGGGTAAATGATGACTTACTTTTCCCTCTCTTCTTTCTTTTTGGTTGTTGTTCTGGTGGTTGTTCAGGTGTTTGTTGTTGATCTTCCTGCTGCATCATAGGGAAAAACCCGGTTCGTTGTTTAAAAGAGTTTGTGTCGCGAGGTTAAGCTGTCTTGAACGTACGCCTACAGAAATACTTTTATAGCGTCTTCCAGACTCTGCTTCATCGCCACCGTAGCTTAGCCTGGCTATAGCACGGGTTTCATAAGCCCGGGGTCGAGTGTTCAAATCACTCCGGTGGCATTTTTACAGAAGTTGTTGGACGCCACGAAGCGTAGCGCCAAGCATGACCCCAAGAACTCCACGAGAATACACTTTATGCTCGTCCCATGCCTCCTGCACTTTTCGTGGAGCAATGAGAAGGCTTATTCCTTCTACTATGATCGAGCCCTGCACGATGCCTTCAAGCTGCGTAGCACGTTCCAGTGTTTGATCTCGCATATTTGGAAGAATTGTAGCCTGGCCATACAACCCCGCGCCAGCGTCAGCAAGGATGTATCCACCGACAAGGCCGCACCCTAACGCAATCATACCATCATGCCAACGATCTGGGAAGACGGACCGCACAAAAAAATACGCCTCGTTGCAAAGAAAACGTACTGGCTCTTTTCCGAATTCTACCTCTGGTTTGCGCGGATGAACCATGCGTTTTGTTTATTCTTTACGTTTAAAATTGTTTCTTTCGAACGAGCATAACATTCAAATAGTAGTAGCATCTTGTTTTCTTTGAAGCGACATGGTCAATTCCATTTTTCTTGACGTGGGCCTTATTCTGGTCTTGGCAGTTTTTATTTCCGGTGTGATGAGGCTGCTGAAACAGCCGCTGATCATTGGGTACATTTTGACCGGCATTCTCATTAGCCCCTATGCGCTGAATCTCACGAGTTCCACCGACATGATTGCTACCTTTGCGCATGCGGGGGTTGTATTTTTGCTGTTTATCCTTGGGTTGCAGTTGAATCCTTCAGTTATCAAAGAAGTGGGAAAGGTATCGTTGATTACTGGCATTGGACAGGTGGTGGTGACCTCTGTTGTTGGCTTCTTCATCGGACGGTGGCTCGGCTTCTCTTCAGTAACCTCGGCGTATGTGGCTGTTGCTCTTACCTTCAGCAGCACGATCATCATCCTGAAATTGCTGTCTGACAAGGGAGATTTAGAAGCGCTCTATGGAAAGATCGCCATTGGCTTCTTGATTGTGCAGGATTTGATTGCGGTGTTGATCCTAATGAGTTTGTCTGCTGGAGCGCCGACGATTGCTCTTCCTCTTGCGCTACTCTTCGCTGTTCTCAAGGGGGTCTTGCTTCTTCTCGTTGTGTTCGGCCTTGCCCACATTTTATTCTCACGTTCATTGGCCACCATCGCAGAATCGCAGGAATTTTTGTTTCTTTTCTCCGTTGGGTGGTGTTTTTTGCTTGCGTCCTTGTTTTACTACCTCGGATTTTCGCTTGAGGCAGGAGCGCTTGTCGCAGGAATGGCGCTGTCTTTCTCGCCGTTTCATCGCGAGATCAGCTCCCGCATGAAACCGCTGAGGGACTTCTTTGTGGTGCTGTTCTTTGTCTACTTAGGATCCCAGATGGTCTTTGCCAATCTCATGGCGTATGCTGTACCATTGATCGTATTTTCGCTGTACATCCTTATCGGGAATCCCTTGATTTTCATGATTCTCATGGGTGTGCTTGGCTACACAAAGAGAACAAGTTTTCTTGCGGGATTGACTGTCGCCCAGATCAGCGAGTTCTCCCTCATCTTGATTGCTGTTGGCGTGCAGTTGGGGCATTTGACGCAGGACATTTTGTCTCTTGTTACATTCGTTGGACTGATTACGATCGCTGGATCAACGTACTTAATCATGTACGGTGACAGGATGTATCCTGCCCTCTCTAAGTACCTGACTGTGTTTGAACGGAAACGTGCGAGAGTTGCTCAACGATTGCGTCACGTTTCCTCTCAGAAGTACGACCTGCTTCTCTTTGGATGCCATCGTATCGGACATCACTTTGTTGATCTTTTTGCGCAGAAGAAAAAGAAGTTTCTTGTCGTGGACTACAATCCGCAGACAATCCAGAGACTGACAGAGGAGCGAATACCCTGCGTCTATGGGGATGCTGGCGACCCGGAGTTCTTAGAAAATCTTCCTCTTGGCACAACCAAGATGGTCGTTTCGACTGTTCCGGATCGTGAAACTAATTGCCTCCTCATCCGCAAGGTAAAGAACAAGAATAAACGCGCACTTGTGTTGGTGGTAGCTTCTACTGTAGAAGATGCATTGATGTTGTACAAGGAAGGGGCAACGTATGTTATCATGCCTTACTTCCTCGGAGGGAAACATGCGGCAGCCATGATTGAGCGACATGGTTTCCAGTTACGAAAGTTTGTGCAAGAAAGAATTATTCACTTACGTCATCTGCAGAAAAGCAGAAAAAAGAACGTCTAAATACCAGCAATCCTTACTTCTTCGCTATTGCGATCTCAATCGTTGACACGCGAACCTGCTTGCCCTCTCGGTTTTGGAATTCTTCACTATCAACTTTGATCTCTTTGATTGCTACCTGGCCTTCAAGGAATCTTTTTGTTGCGACTTCGGTGATGTCCACAGCCTTGCTAATAAATTTCCCGCGTGCTTTTACGACAATCTCGGGCGCTCCCTGTGTAGTGAACTGCATGACGACGCTGGTAACATAGTTCATGAATGGCTTCCCGCCAATGAAGACTGTGTGCTCGTCTGCTCTCTCTGTCATTGTTGTCGACCCCGTAGTAAATGTTGTCTCTAGGGAAAAGCGTCAAGAATATATAAACATATCGTCCGAAACAGGCTGAAAACTGCTTTTATGGCTTAACGGATGATCTTGCCTTGGGCTTCCATCTTAGTCACTCGGGTGATGTAGCCGGCAACAGCATTTCTGGTCTTCTTATTGATGGTAACCTTAGAAGTAACGAATGTTTTATTCTTGTCAAATTCTGTCGTGCACTCTGGCTTGTACATCTTGTACAGCTTCATCGCTGAGCGCTTGATGAATTGCGTTTTGATACGTCCCATGAAGTGGCTTTCCGATGTCTGTTTTTAAAGCTTTCTAAGCCTTTTCTATGATGTAAATAAAACGGTCGATTTTACTTCTTTTTTTGGGGTAGAACAGAGGCAATGTAATGGAAGGAACTGGGCTCGATACTTTCAGACCCGCTTCCTTCAAGAGATCATTCATGGGAATACTGAACTTAGAGGTATATGTTCTGATGCGGGGAATAACGATCACTATTTTTCCCTCAACGATGCGCGCCAGTTCTTTGAATATCTGACGGTAGAGATCGGTCAAGGAAGCAACGATCTGCTGCGCTTCGTCATTCATTGGAATTTTTTTCATGTAGGGGCCCATGTACGGTTCGGTGACAACCGCTTCAACTTTTTTCAGGAGGGAGCCAACGTGACGGGCGTCGCCTTGCATCAATGTTCCTCTCCTGCTATATTCTTTTCCAAGAGCGGCAATGTTCTTTTTGGCATCTGCAATCTGCTTGTCAATACCAACCACTGAGTATCCCATGAGCAATGCTTCTTGCAGAATCGTTCCTGTTCCGCAGAAGGGATCAAGAATTTCTTTTTCAGCTTCGGCGAGATTGATAAGTATTTTTGCAAGCCGGATAGACGTCACGGCAACAGGATCAAATACTGGCCGTGTTTCGTCTCGTTCTTCGTATTCTTTAGGATTGGAGATTTGTTCTGCCATGAAGAAACGATCCTTGTAGAGCACAAAAACGTAATCGATTTTGTTGAGCTTTGAGGGCGAGAGCATGTTTACTCCGCCATATTTCTGCAGCCCTTTTACACGTTGCTCTGCACAGAACCTCCTGAGCACATTCCGCGCAGCGCTTTCATCTCCGCTTATCACAATGAGGGAATACGCTATTTTGTTTTTCTTCAACACGTGCGTCTTAAGATCGACTTCTCGCGCAATCAGTAACGTTCCTCCCAGGTCATGTATTGCCGTGTGGGGAAGAGAGGGGGCATCAATCATCACAAACTGCTCTGTCCTCTTTTTCATGCTAAAGGAAACGTGCTTGCGCCTCAGATACGCTGCAATTTCCACCGTGCTCAGATCAGGATGGCGTCCTAAGAGGAAAATGTAGTCCATGCCGCTCCTTGCCCCAAAAACTATATAAAGTTGCGTTTTTGGGTGGTGTTTATGGACAAGCAAGAAGAAGCGACCACGAATGAGTATATCCGCAACAGGCTTCTCAAGGCTGAAAAACTCAGAGAGCGAGGCATTGAGCCTTATCCGTATGCTTTTGACCAGAAGGATCATGCTGCAGCGATTACCGAAGCATATCAGAAGCTGAAGGAGGGTGAAGAAACCAAAAAAGTAGTATCCGTTGCTGGCCGCATCATGACGTTTAGGCCCATGGGAAAGGCGGGGTTTGCCCACCTCATGGACCAAACAGGGAAGATTCAGATTTATGCTGCCCAGGATCTTGTTTCAGAGAAGGACTTCTTTGCATTTAACAAAACGGATTTAGGAGACATCGTGGGGATCAAGGGAACTGTTTTCAAAACCAAGAAGGGCGAAATTACAGTCAAAGCGCATTCGTATACGATGCTGTGCAAGTGCATCCGCCCCTTGCCTGAAAAGTGGCATGGCCTCAAGGATGTGGAGATTCGTTATCGAAAGCGCTACCTGGATCTTGTCGCAAATCCGCAGGTTAAGGACGTGTTCATCAAGCGCTTTGAAATGATCAGGGCGATGCGGGAGTTTCTGGAAAAGCAGGGGTTCATTGAAATTGAAACGCCCATCTTGCAGTCCCTCTATGGGGGGGCTTCTGCGCGGCCATTCAAAAGTTTCTTGCATGACCTCAAGATGGACGTGTATTTAAGGATCTCTGACGAACTGTATTTGAAGCGGTTGATTGTTGGCGGCTTTGAGAAAGTGTATGAAATTGGGAGAGTATTCAGAAATGAAAGCATTGATCGCACGCACAACCCAGAGTTCACCATGATGGAATGCTACTGGGCTTATGCTGACTACCATGACATGATGAACATGACCGAGCAGATGTGGGAGCATATTGCAAAGAAAGTCTTTGGAAGAACAACATTCACCTATCAAGGCAAGACGTTTGACCTCAAAACGCCATGGAAGAGAATGACGATGAAAGAAGCGCTTAAGATTCACGCAAACATAGATGTCGACAAACTTCATGACCACGACATTCAAGACCTTCTCACTACGCACAACATCGACTATGAGGGAGACTTTACGCGGGGTCTTGGAATTCAATTGCTGTTTGAAGAGTTGGTCGAAGACAAGCTCGTTGGGCCTGTGTTCATTCTTGATCATCCGCGTGAAAGCACGCCGCTGTGCAAGAAGAAACGAGGGGATGACGCGTTGATTGAACGCCTTGAGCCTTACCTCTGCGGCATGGAGGTAGGAAATGCTTACTCTGAGCTGAATGACCCGCTTGTGCAAAAGAAACTGCTGGAAGAACAGGCACGACAGTTGCGTGCAGGAAACGAGGAAGCACACCCGTATGACGCGGACTTTATTGAGGCGTTGGAAGTTGGGATGCCGCCCACTGCGGGTCTTGGTGTTGGCATCGACAGAATGGCGATGCTGCTGACTGACTCGCCGTCTATTCGCGACGTTCTTGCATTCCCTTTTATGAAGCCAGAAGAAGAGTGAACTCTTTCAAAAGTGGCACCCAAATCTTTATAAGAGCGTTTCATTGATTGTACTGAAAAGGGTGCTTTAATGAAGGTGCGTTTTGCTCTCTCCGTGGCTTCTCTATTGATTGTCTTTAGTTTGCTTATCACCGCACAAGAACAGACTGATGCTTCTGCGATCTCTGAGAGCACCTGCAAAATATTCAGTGTGGGAGGACAGACGCTTGAGTTCTGTGGCACAAAAGAAAAGATACAACAGAACATCCGCGAAGCGCTAAGAGTTGAACAGAACGTAGAAAACCAAGTGCCGCCCGACGCCTCAAAGAAAGAAACTCTTGATGCGTCTCCTTCTCCTCAAAAGGTCAAAGCGCAGGTTCCTGGTGCTCCTGCCCAGCCGGGGGGAACATTGCCCTACATCATTGACCGCGTCAAGAACGTACGACAAGAGGAAGATGAATCAGAGGGCACGATAGAAGAGGCCACCTACACGATTGAAACTGCAGCGGCGGGAGACACATACTTTGCAGTCACGATTAATACAGCGCAGATTGATCGCGATGTGGCTCACCTTACCAAAGATATGGGAACGGTGACACACCAGTGGCTCTCTGCGTTACCCCTCGTGAAGTCAACGTATGAAGAGCGCGTCGGCTGGGCAAACACAAAAGTCAGGATTCATCATGACGGCGATCAGCTTGGCTGGCAGTTCACACGGCCCACAGTGATTAATGACATCGTCAGATCTGGTGGCGAGGTTATGATCACTCTCTTGGGCGTGCCTGACGATCTTGCAAAGTATTGCGCACGTTACGAGGGAAATACGTGCGCCGATTGGGTCAACAGGGGTCCACCGAATGACCTCGAGAGGTACAAAGACTACATCAGAACCGTTGTTCAGCACTACAACGATCTTGGAGTTCGCGAGTTCATTATCTGGAATGAACCCAACAATGACTTTGATTTCTGGCAGGGCGGATACACTTCGCCGTCAGCGCCTTATGAAGAACCAACTGCAGAAGATTTCACCGAGGTTGTCATTGCTACAGCCCAAGCCATTCGCGACGTTGATCCCACGCTTCAGATCGGCGGTGTTGGATCTTCGGCATTCGCCGGCCATATGACCTCGGAGACAGGGGTGGAAGTGTACATCCCTGAATTCCTTCTTCCAGCACTTGCAGCAGAGGGCATCTACCTTTCTGATTATCATTTCCATTCCTATAATCCTCATCCGCGCAGCGGCGGTGAAATTCCTTCAGGCATTGAACGTATTCGAAATGAGTATAGCCCTTCGATTCAATTCAATTTGGATGAGTACAACCAAAGAACATCACCTGACTTTAATGATCACCGACATGCTGCGTGGCTGGCAACGTTTGTCGACACGATGATTGATCGCGGCATTGACGACATGGGATACTTCCAGATCTTCTCCACAGTCTACAGCGGCGGGACGCACAAGACGAGCAGCTTTTTGGGCATTGACATGAACTACATTGATGAAACAGGCGTCGTCAAACCATCATTATTATTCAGGCAGCTCTTACGCGAAGCACCCGGATCTCTGCTTGTACATGATGATCTTGACGCGACAGGCACCGTCAGCGTCTTCACCTTGACTGATGGCCAGGATTATTGCGTGTATGTTGCCAATTTTGATGAGAGCGGAAGAACTGCGCATGTCGACCTCATTGGCACTGGTGGCGGAGGATTTGCCGGCAAGGACTATCTCTACACCAGAAAAGTTATTGATGCGACGCACGGTAATCCTTTTGCTGTGGAATCACGCATTGAACAGGTCCTTGGTCCCTTATGGGAAGCCACTGTTGGGCAAGGGAGTAGTGTAGCAGTATATCAGCAACAAGCGGAACCAGAAATTCGCATGGTCAACAACTGGCCAGAACTGAATCCTTGGATTGCTTATGAGCAGCAAGTGACGGTTCATGGCAAGGTGCGAACAGAGATTCTTCTTGATCCTTATACGGTCCAGCAAGTCTGCTTCAGATACGGCGGAACTGCTGCGGCGCAGAGCGGACAGGGTGGAGAATCATTGCTCAACCCAGTAGTACGAGCTCTTGATGCGCCCCTCTCTATTATTAAGGGAACCGATGACGTGATCAGCCAGTATCTCAACACCTTAAAGGACGCGGTTGTCCAAGCATTTACTGGTAGAAAGAGATAGCTTTTTTTCTGATTTGCCTTATTACGCCCTCTAGAGGCTTTTCTTGCACTCTAACACGGAAAAGTTTAAATACTAGTTTTTCAGGTGTGATAGTAGATACATGCCTGGGGGCGTTATCTGATTATCATAAAAAATCGTGAGGTGCACAGATATGGCAGAACTTTTAGTTGTTCGAAGCAAAATCAAAGAAAGAGCAAAAGGAATGAATGTTGCTGGAGACTTTGCTGATGCTTTAAGCAAGAGAGTTGAAGGACTTGTTGTTGATGCTTGCAGACGAGCAAAGGAAAACGG
>CAZDTM010000023.1:0-12708 GCA_964508385.1 Candidatus Woesearchaeota archaeon
TCGTCGAGAATTGAACCAACCAAATCGCACATGGACGGCGTACAAGTCTGGGCTTGAGATGTGCTTGATGTATCTTCTGGCGTCTTGCTAACTTGTGCAAACGCAATCGAAGCAAACAGCAAAAGAACAAAACCAATAACTAAGAAGGGTTGTTTCATAATAGTTACCTCCTGAGGCTTCATAACCATGGGATTTATAGCGAACGGACTAGATTATATAATTTTCGTAATTGATACGTAAATGATTAGGAAATATGGTTTTAGTATGATTTAACTCTTAAAGCAAAAAAGATTGTTTAGTTTTGATTACACGTAGTTTGACGGGAAGGATACTAAAGAGTTAGGGAACTCGTTCATCAAACAAGTCATCTTCTTCGTCTTCCTGTTCTTCTGGTTCCTTGGGAATGACAATGTCAGGTTTCTTCTGGGGTAGTATCTTGTTCATGGCGCCGTGAAGAGGCTCAACAATCTGCTTCGCAAGTGCTTGTAAATCCTCTTTTTTTGCAGGCTCTCCATTGACGACAAGGTCTAAACCATCTTGGTCATAGCGGGGAAGGACTTGGAAGCATGCATGGGGCACCGCTTGCCCTGCACCACCCCCCTGATGAAGCATGACGCTGGTTCCGCTGCATCCTAACGCAGAAAACAAGACGCCAGCAACTTGTTGCGCAACCAAGAAAGCGTGTGCTTGCTGCTCCAGTAGCAGCTGGCTCAATAAAGAAACATGTTGTTTAGGAAAGACGAGTGTATGTCCTTTCGTTGCTGGCCGAATGTCAAGCACTGCAACAACAGAGTCATCAGAATACAATGTAAAACTTTCTGTTTTCCCGCTGGCAATCAAGCAGAAAATGCATTCTCCTCCGCCCTTTTGCATCTCTTGCAAAGCTTTGGTTTGTTCAGGGGAAAGCTTCTTCAAAAATTGTTGCACTGCCGCTTGTTGCTGTTCTCTGGGCAATGCAGAAATCTTCTTGATCTCAGCAAGGTGTTCTGGTGAAAGGTCTGCCATTATCCAAACGCTCGTCGAACGTCAACGACTTCAACGTTCTGAACGCCGTCAATGCTCTTAATATTTTCTTCTAGTTCATCACTTGTTCCACGGTTCTCATCATAAGCGAACACGAACATCAGTGCGATAATGCCAAAAGCAATCGGTTGAGTCTCCACTTTGCCGAGTGTAGCGCCGAACTGTTGAATTTTTTCCTCTACCTGAGATTGAAGTACGGAAAGATTAACGTCTGGACCATCAGGCATAACCCGAATCTGAACAATAACGTCTGCCATAAGATAACCTTAATTAGTTAGGACCACTAAAGCCGCATGCCGGACATTCATAGCGCACAGAAATTTGTCGACAACTGAAGCAGCGAACAATGGTCGTCTCTCCACAAGCAGGACAGGGGAATTTAACGCTGCCAACGCTGTTGGTAAGAGACCGTCGACAGCTGGAACAGCTCGATTCTCTTTCTTCTGCGAGAGGAACCATTTCTTGGTGAGATGTTTTTGGCATGAGGGGTAGTTCAGGAGAGTGTTTATAAAGCTTTCTTACTTCAGGGCGGAAAAGGCTCGGAAAGGGCATTAAACAACGGGCGGGTAGTTCAGCTTGGATAGAACACGACCCTGCGGATTGTTGAGGAGTAAGGTCGAGACTGGGGTTCAAATCCCCGCCTGCCCACTTTACAAGAAGAAAAGAAAAAAGAAGGGGACGTTTATTCAACGTCCTTAATCCCTCCGCCAGTGATCATAAACATTGCTTCGCCGTCGGGCATGCCCGGTGCGTCAACGAGTTTAGCAACACGTGTGCCTTTCTTGCCTCGGCGTAAGTACAAGCGAACAGTGCTCGTGTGCGCTAACACGTGTCCTCCAATGGCCTCAGTCGGATCGCCAAAGAACGTATCCGGCTTCGCCATCACTTGATTGGTGAAGTACACGGCAATGTTGTACTGCATAGCGATCTTCAGCAACACATGTAAGTGTTTGTTTAGTTTCTGCTGGCGGTCTGCAAGTGTTCCACGGCCAACAAACTCACTTCTGAAATGTCCCATAATGCTATCAACAACAATCAGTTTAATAGGAAGCTTGTCCTTAGTAATCAGATCTTCCACTTTCTCAGCCATCAGCATCTGATGATCGCTGTTGAACGCCCGTACTCCTCTGAAGTTCTTCAAAGCCTCTTCAGGATTCAATCCTTTCGCCTCAGCAAGTTGCTTGAAGAACTCCGGCCGAAACGTTGCTTCAGTGTCAATCCATACAGTCATGCCATTGCATCCCCCTTGTTCAGGAGGAAGCTGAACATTCACGGCAAGTTGATGGGCCAGCGTTGTCTTCCCGCTGCCAAAAGCACCGTAAGCTTCCGTGATCGCGCCAGTCTCAATGCCACCGCCAATCAAACCGTCAAAAGTTTTGCAGCCCGTACTGATGCGCTCAACACTCATACGTTTGGTGTACAGATCAAGCCCGCTTTCAAAGCCCATCTCCATTTTTTCACGAGCAACGTTAATGATCTTGCGCGCCGTGGGCTCAGTCACGCCCGCAATTTCAACAATTTCTTTAGGTGTAGCTACAGCAATGGACAACACGTCAGCAAATCCTGCTTCAACAAGTTTGTCTGCGGTCGCTTGGCCAACACCCGGCAAATCAGTAAGCTGTATCTTTTCTTTTTTTGTCATGTCACTCCCTCCTCAGTCTTCCTCTTCATTGCCGCTTTCACTCAGTAAGAGCTCTTCCTGTGCCTTAGAAACAACCAGAAGAATCTTTTGAAGATCGTTGCGTCGCAGATTCAGAACTTCATTTCTCCAGATGTCTTCGTCTTTTTTCTTGTAGCTTCTGCCCAGGCTGACAGTCTTGAACTCAACTTCTGTGCCGTCGCCCAAGTCGCGTTTGTTGCTCCAAATCGCTGCCTCGATGTTTTGGCAGCGAAACTTCTTAATGGGCATATTTTTGGTCATATCAACCACGTCCTTTGCTTTCGCATTTTGTTTCAATCTCCCCGCAAGGGGATAAAGAGTACTCATCTTTTCTCATTTAAATACCTCCCGTGCCCGGATGCAGAGTGAAGAGTGATGGCCTACGAGCTGCAGAGGCGTCGAAGTTCGAACAGGCATGCTCGAACAAATTCCCTCTGTTTCGGCAGCGTAGAGCACCCAAAACGCAGGCTGACGCTTCCCGGCAGCCAGCGGTCACGTGCTGCTAATCCGCAATAGGATTCTCTGCGGCAGCCATAGTATGTCGCTACGATGTTGCTCGCAAAATCCTCTGCTGAAGAAACAGTGCATTGTCCTGATAAAGTTTCCTTCGCAATAGGCAACCGGCTTTCGAAGAAGGCCCCGCTAACTTCCGGTTGTCGGACAAAAAGCAATAAAAAGAGGAGGCCAGCAAGCAGAATAAGGATCCCAATGTTCATGCGATGATTCATGGTTTCAGCGCCTCTTCAACAAGCTGTTGCGGCTGAACAAATGCTACCCCCCTGCCGGAAAACTCCAATCCCCCGCTCATTTGGTTGACCCGTGCCCGTCCATTCAGGGATATCTGTTTGCCAAGCAAGTCTCCCTGCTTGTGGTCAAACTCTCCGCTGTCAACAAGTGCTTTCAGCGCGTCATCATCAAGTCCGGTCAGCGCTTTCACGTCATCACGCAACACAACAACCCGCACATTGCCAGTGCCATCGTCCAAAATAAAGTTCAACAATCCAATTGAAACTCCAACCACTGCACCATGAGTTTCGCATCCGTTGGTTATTTTTCTGCCGCATTGCGGGCATCCTTCATAGAAGCGGGGAGTAAACACCTGCACAATGGTCCCGGAAATTAAAACAGACATGCCGTCCTGAAGATCAGCAAGCTGGCATCGCTCAAAAGAGGGACCCTGTTTGACCTGAGGAACAGCACCAATCTCGACACCGGGCGGGTTCACGACTAATTCAGAGATACCTCCCAAATGCATCTCTTTGTATCCATTATTTTCCTTGATATACCCATTGCCAACACGAACAATGATTCCTTCAGCAATGCGTCCATCTTCCAGCAAGGTTTGTAACCCTGTTTCCCACACAACAATTCTCATGACGCCGGTTTCATCGCCAATCAAAAATGTCCCAACTTTTCCAGTGCGCCCTTCTTTTGCGTACTCCCGAACGCCATACACCTGCAAGACTCTTCCGCAGACGCTCACGTTCCTCATGCCAGGAGCAACGCGTTCGATCTTCAGGCCATTTTTCTTAAGGTCTTTTAATAAGTCAAGGCCGAGTTCATTCGCGAGAATATGCAATGCTCCTTCCCTGCTCACCAGTCCGCTCAGGGTATCAACTTTCTGTTTCACCCGAAGCTGAATGTCCTGGTCGCTCAAGCCGGCATGCTGTTTGATTTTTTCAACAATTTCTTCGTAGGTCAGCCCAATCATGCACGTCACCTAAAGAGCGTATCTGATTTCCCCTCATGAGCAAGCTCATTCAATCTATTTAAGGTTATTGCAAAGCGGAGAGCAACCTTCCGCCCATCAGGAAGCTCAGCTCCAGGAA
The DNA here is from genome assembly GCA_964508385.1 of Candidatus Woesearchaeota archaeon. Lineage (GTDB taxonomy): Archaea > Nanobdellota > Nanobdellia > SCGC-AAA011-G17 > UBA489 > CAZDTM01. Next base: position 4,513 of record CAZDTM010000023.1, read on the forward strand.
TTCCAAAAAGGAGGTACTCGTCCTGTTTTCCTGCTTCCCAGCCAGGTTCTGCGCAGGAAGAAAAATCGCCAGAGCTAAAATGCTCAGTGTAGCAGTCAGTTTTCTGGAGAAGGCGCTCTCTTTGCAGCAAAAACCATTGGCCAGAGAACGGAACGGCATCGTAAAAGCGCACAGGAACATCAACAAGGTACTGACCAGAGTCAACGGAAAAGAAACCATCAGCAGTCACAGAAACGCTGATCTGGGAAGCAACTGCAAAGGAGGGAGTAACTGAGAGCAGAGAGGGAATCTTCACAGCATGATCAAAGAGGTCAAACTCTTTGCCAAGTTCTTCTGTAAAAAATGATGAAAAAAGTTGTCCATACGTTTTCTCCAGGTCCTGAAGTATCGCAAAACCGCACCCAGGTTCCTCCTTCCATTCCATCATCCGCACCAGATCATTCCAGCATTCGCTCGTACCCACTCCTCCTCGTTCTCCCAAAGCAACAAGCGAACGATGCATGGCTTCCCTTCCGGCAACATCAACGTAAAACTGAACATCCCTCCACAGAGATCCTGCTGCATACCGGTCCAATGCTTCCTTGCCTGCCCAGGGAAGGGAAGAACGAGATTGTTTTGCTGCCACCCCCACAAGCAAGAGCAGTCCAATCCCGATAATCAAGATGCCAATAGCTCCCTTATTATGCACGAATATCACGCTCCGCAGGAGTGCAGACCTCAAGAAGGGCAGTGACCGGAGCTGATGAACCGGCAACATAGGTGACATTCACGCGCGTGAGGAAACCGGGTCTGGTAACAGTAAGATCGCCTTTGATCCATACTAAACATGATGCTCCGCGTTTGTCTTTTTGTGAGGAAAAGCGTTCGTGTCCATATGCGAGTTTCAAGGGCGGATTTTCAGGAGTTCCATACAAAACAACAAGCAGCCAGTTACCTCTGCCATACACCGGATCAAAAACAGAAGTCAGGTCCAAGTCCATCGTCGCAAACATCCACGTAACATCTGAAGAGAGTTCGCGTTCCACAATCCAGCCGCGGTCAGGCGCAAGCGAGAGAAATTCGAACGTTTTCAAGCGAAGTTCAGAAGGAAAATACTGCTGGCGCTCCCCAATCACAACGACGTCTTGCTCCAAAAAAGTCAAAAGTGTTTTTTTCAAGGAGAGTTCAGTCGAAGTGAGGTCAATTGTTTTATGAACCTCCAGGGAAGGGGCAAGGACGGTAATCAAAAAGAGTGCAAGAGCAATGAACAAGGCTCCAGGTAGCGCATCGCTCAAAATGTGTTCAATCTGCCCTTTCTTTCCAAAGAGGCTACCCATAGAGCGTCACCTCAACTACGCCTGCGCCCATCGTCCCGCCGGATCGCAAAAAGACAAGCTGCCGATAAAAAGCAGTAGCCCCCTTTTCTGGATCGGAAACAAAGTTGCGGGCAGTGCGTTGTGCAGTCAGCAGGGAAGCAGTAACCTCCAAAGGCGTTTCCTCAAAGCAGGAGCGAAGGTGTTCATCAGTAACCAACTCCAAATTCACAACGCCATCGCTGTCAGAAAGGCATCGGACGAGAACAGATTCGTGAACAAGAACGCGTTTGGTTTCTTCCGCAGAAGTGTGCGCGTCAAGAAACTTTTCTGCGTACAAGCCTCGCAGATACAGGAGAACAACGAGGGAAACAAAGAGAAAAATAGGAAAATAAATCCATACATAGTGCGAGGGAGTGTATGCTCCCTTAGTTCCTAACATCTTGAAAATCCCCCGCGTTCTGTTGAGGTGCGTCATTCACTCGAACAACCACGCCCTCAGGAAAGACGTGTTCCTTGGCAAACGCATTGAGCGCAGTATCAAACTCTGTGTAAGCAACAGCACGATCTTGATCAGCGAGATACGTATAACTCAAGTAAAGAACAAGAAGGGAGAGGACAATCTCAACCACAAAAAGCATCTGCATAGGGACTGCTTGTCCGCGCTTCATGATGTGGCGCCGTCCCAAAGATTGCCCGGAGAAGTCTGGGTGGGTTCTTGTGCAGAAGCAAGATTCTCTGTGCGAGGTGTAGCAGAAATCGTCTCACAAGAGGTCAACGGCAAAGGCAGGTCGCGCAGTGGCAACCTTTTCGTTCCAACAATGGTTGTTGTCGGCTCACGTAGCTGCCTGAAGCAAAGATCTCCATTTTCAGATTTCTGCACCAAGAGCAGACCTCCCTGGAGATATTCTTCCTTGCCAACAGGCAAAGCAAAAAGGGCGCGGGATCGAGTAGTAATGCCGGCAAGATCGCTTCCGGAGGCACTGCTAAAACTGACGCGATCATCGCGAACCCAAGGATAAGATTCTGAGCGTGCAGTTTTCACAAGAGTAACATCAACGTAAAAATTCTTCACGTCAAAAGTTGGTTCTTCAGATCTGGCACCATACAAGCAAAGAGAAGACGCAGAAGCAGAAGCAGTGCGGACAAGATCTTGTTCATCTCGTTCCACAAGAGAGAAAAGCAGGCTGTTGCTCGCTCCATTAGTAAGCTGGATGAAGTAAGAAGAAGGCATCAAACTGTAGTCAAAAAAACCGCAAGAGCAGTTCGTCGCAGTATACTCTTTGCAGGTCTGATAGTATTCTACAAACTGCTGAAATGTCCGGTCTGCCTGAACCGGTACTCCTTCTTTTAGGATGGTCGTACAAGAAACAAGAGCAATAACCACAAGCAGGCAAAAAACAGTGCCAACGCTAAATGTGAACAGCGTTGTTTCGTCTCCTCTCTTGCGAAGATGGATCATCGTAGCAACGCATCAAGTGGTCCTTTTGTATCGATACTCTCGCTGATGCCAAAAAGTTTGTCCATCACCGCGCCAATCTGGGTGCGGAAAGCGTACAGCACAGTAATCAGCACAACAAGGCCAATAATGAGCAGGATGATTTCACGAAGCTCTAAGTCACCTCTTCGAAAAATGCGCATGCACCTTAACAAGAAGGGGAATATTTAAACCTTATTGACTGGTGAAGTGACAGCAAAAAGGTTATTGAAATTCTTCTCATATTCCTTGGCGATCCACCGCCATTGTTTGTTGGTAAGGCTCTCGATCGTAAAGATATAGGGCATAAGGGCGCGATCAAGCTGCTCCTCTGGCTTCTCTGGGGTAAAGGCAAAAACTGCTGTGTCTCCCTCAAATGAGGCTTCAAGAGTCTTCACAGGCACAAAACCACGGCTGGCCTCTGTCGGACCAGATGCACGGGAAATCGTAACGCGAAGGCGCTCCTTGTCACAGGCACGGCCGAAGGTAGTAACCCTTAACCAAGCAGGTGTGCCATACGGAACACGGGGACTCGGGGCTGGTAGCGCGTCTGCAGAGGGATCGGTAGTGAAAAGGGCGCGAGTAATCCAGCAGGTGGTGCTCAAGTCAGTGCAGGCAGGAATATCCCGAAAGAAGAGGGCTAATGGTGGTGTGTCTTCAACGAAGCAGACGCGTGGCTGAAAATTCTTGTCCAGCACATGATAAAAGTAGGGCTGGACGCGAATAAGTTCTGGCTCAGAAGAGGCGGTGTAACGAATCTCAAGAGGAGGCGCCACAGAGAATTCTTGGTTGTAGCGCAACGACGCGGAGGCAAGATCAGAAACCTGGAATGTGATTCCCTCTTCACCTCCATCTTTAACTTCTCTGAGCAAGCAAAATGTCCCAGGCACACCTACGTTGTCAGCGACATACGCAGCAACGTTCTCCTCTTGTTCTTGAAGAACGCTAATCACTCCGCTGTCCTGAAAGGATTGAAACTTCATAATGAAATCCTGGTCGAGCGAAGTGACATCAAAGTGGCAAGAGCAAACACCTCGCGAGGGATCTGAACAAAGGCGGTATGCAGTGAGAAAAGAATTTGCTTGGGCGAGAAATGATTCAGTATCCCGTTCCAATGCTGTTTGTTCTCCACTCAATGATCCAAAGAGTTTCTCAATGACATACCTGCTATCTTGCAGCAATCCTTTTGATTTTGCAGTCTCTCCACCAACGCCACGAAGAATAACGGCCAGAAGTATGACAACCAGCACAGCAAGAGCGAGAATAGCCGGCACCACTTCTGTTCCTTTTTTCGTAAGCATCATCATCCCCCACTAAAAAAAGTGGCAACCGTTTCAAAGAGAGCATCAATTCCTCCCTTTAAGACGCCAAAGTACACCAGCGCTGCAACAAGCAGGGCAAGGGCGAGTAGTGCCGCAACAATATAGTCCCACGCAATGCTTCCGCGGGTGTTAGAGAGCATACGTGCTGCACACCCCAGTTCCTTCTTTCGTCGCTTCAAGAGGAACAAGCATAATGATATTGTGATCAATCGTAACTCCCAGATCAGCAAGATCTGCAACAATAAATGTGCCGAGTGTGCCGACAACAGCAACACCTTTTCCAATCAGTCCGCCAGTAGCCATGCCAGCTCCTGGGCCAGCAACAATGGTGCCAATGCCTGCGCCTGCTTCGGCTCCAAGTTTCTCAGCAGCGTAGGCAACAAGAATTCGTGTTTTTGTGTCTGCTTCTTGGTTGTCAATGTACACGATAGCGTACTCATGGCCAGGAGACATGCTGCCAAAGAAGGGAATGACCTCATGAGGCATGCCGGCGTATCCTTCCTGAGAAAGTTCATACGCGTAGGTGTTGCCCTGCTTTGTCTTGTGGGTGAACATAAACTCGATCAGTTGTTCCTGAGAAATGGAGGGCGCATCTTTCTTCACCACCAGGTCAGAGCAGACATAACAGTACTTGTCTCCAAAGAGCGAACCAATGTTAGGATCATCAGAGGAAAAAAGTAGCCGGCAGCGGCGCATTTCATCAAGGGCAGTTCTCATCATCCCCTCTTCAGCAGACTCTCCTTTCTTTGCTGCTTTCAAGGAAGTTGCTTTGGTGACATCAAGAATATGAGTTCGGCAAATAGCTTTTGTGAATAAACCCGGTTCGTTCTTGGCAACAGGGTTGCGGCCAAGGGCAGAAGCGCCGGTTGCCTCACGAAAAAACAAAGTGACGCGGCAAGCGAGATCTGAAGCGCCGGCACGAAAGCCGGTTTGATAGAAGAACAGCGCAATGTTGATCAAGAGAGTCAAAGCGATAGCTAACAAAATAAGCCCAACCAAATGATCAAACGCAATCACTCCCTTCTTCATGAGAGCGACCTCCACAGCACGAGAAGAACGATGACGACAAGCACGAAGCAAAAAATCAGGGTAACAAGCGTGCGTGTCTCGATCTCCCCTCTTTTGCGCATAAAAAGCATGCAAAACAGCACAAAATCAGATATTTAAAACTTTAGAAGAAATCACTTGCAAACAACGGGCCCATTTTGTCCATTGCAGGGAACGTTAAGACTCCTCCCCACCTCAATCGACTCTTGCCCGATGGTAACCTTGCGGAGCGAAGAATCGCTGGCAATGTCCGCACAGAAGAAACGCAGATAGGTATCTTTCTTTTGGTTGTCGTTATAATCAGCTTCTCCACTGTTGTCCTGATCAATGGCAAAGTATTTAGTGCAATAAGCTGAACTCTTGACCTGATCAGGCTCCAAACTCTTTGCTTGGTCGCAGTAGAACTTGCAATTTTCCACAGCGAGTGTCATATCAGTGCCAGCAGTCGTGCCGTAGAAAATGCTTCTAATGCTTCTTGTTAAGGTGGTTGATCCGCTGAAGAAAAAAGTCACCAATACAATCAAGACGACGATAACGAGAATAGCAATGATGATGGTCGTTAAAGGCAGCCCTTGACCTCTTTTACTGCTGATCATAGTCTCTCCGCACCCGCCAGTATATTTAAACATTTCTGTCAGTGTTAGAGAACGTCCTTGCGTTTTCTTTTTGATTTCAGTCCTATCAAGAACATCACCAAGCCAAGCACAATCACGCCAATCGAGTATCCCATGCCCTCAAGAGGCACTTGCGCAGGCAGCCAGGGCTGGCCCCTGAAAAAAGGCAGCACCCCCCACGCCATCACCAACACCCCAAACAGTAAGAAAAGTCCTCTCATGCAATCACCTCATCGTTTGTTTTTGTGTTCTAAACGTTTCAAGGATCTTCAATTCTTCTTCTCGTGCGTCCTTGTTGCGGGCATTCAGTGTCTTCAGCAGATCATTGATGTGCTGAATGCGGGAAGCCAGTTGGACAAAGGTGTCAAATGCGCTCTTTGTCTGTCCGTATTCGCGGTTGAAAAAGTCAATTTCTTCCTGGATGGCTCTTCCAATTGCCGCCCACCGCCGTTCAGCATACGCCTTCTCCCATCCGCCCTGCATGCGGCGGTACATCTCAATCTCTTTTTCAAGAACGTGTTCAAGCTCACGCAATGCAGCCATGACTTTTTTAACGCCTTCAACAAGCCGTTCTTCTTCCTGCTTGATTTCCTCCAGGGAAGCAACTTTGTTCTTGAGGATAAACTTAATTCTCAGCAAGTCTTCATCAATGAGTTTGCGGAGAGAGGCATCATCAACCATAACAAACCGCCCAAGACGGAGAACTATTTAAGATTTCCCATAGCGCCGCTGCTCAAGAAAGCGGGAGGCTACATACCCGGCCCCAAACAAAACTGCGCTCACTGCGCCGTCCCGCAATGCCTCGGCAGAGAAATCGCCAAGATCATACCCTTCACGAAAAAGAAGGTAGCTCAATTCTGGAAGAACAGACGCGGCATAGCCAACAACAGCGCGGTCAAGGCGCCCGGTCAGCCCCCCATAAAATGCTCCAAAGCCTCCAACGACATCAAGCACATCAGGCCATTCTATGTTTGCAAGGAGGCTCGGTAAGAAGTCAAGATGCACCCATCCAAAGACACGATCGGCAAGGCCGTCACCTGCTTGAGTTTTTCTGTGAAGATCAATAGCTTTCCTGTTGTCACATGCAGAAACAACAATGCCGAGCAGTCCGCCAGCAATCAGCGTCCCAAAGGGAAAAGGCGAACTATACTCTTCATGATCACGAATATCTTTCATACCAAATCGGAAAACGTACTAAGACATAAAAATTTCTACAAGAAACCCGTAGAATTTACAAGAACCAACAGAAAGTTTACGATCTAAGGTTAAAAACTTGCTATATTTTCTTTTTTTCATAAATGAGACGGGCAAGCCCTCCAACCGCGAGAGGGATTCCGACAAGAAAAACAGTATCAAATACAGATTGGAGATAATCTCCTGGGGTATTAAGGCGTCCTGCAGACGCTCGGTTAATGCAGTGAAGAACGTACTCCGCGCCAAATGTTGCAGGTAACCAGCGATAAGCCTTTGGGCTTGCCGAGGCGCCTATGCCAAAGTTGGTCATGAAGACAGCAGACTCTAAGGTATTAGGATTCTCACAAAAGTTGAGGAGCGCATCAGTAGCAGAATTGGCGGCTTGTCCAGGAACTGACGTAGAGTTAAAAGTGTTGTAGCTGTTATATCTTCCCGAAAGACCATCGTTCTCAGCACCAAGAACGCCCATGCCTCCAGCACCCAAAAGAAAAGGGAGATAAGAAACCCCGGGAGCGCGTTTAATGCCTCGTAAGGGAGAAAGAAAAATCTGTCTCGCAGTAAGACGTTTCGAGCGTCGGTGTGCTTTTGGTCGAGGTGTTTTCCGATGTCCTGCCATAGTAAGTTCCTGTAACGTGTAAACGAGAGAAAGAGAGGTATATAAATCTTTCTATTTTTAACCACTCAAGAGTTATAACTGTTCAAGGACCCTTGGGCTTCTTCTGCCAGTATTTCTTCTGAATATGGCGAAAGATCAAAGATCCAACAAGCAATACCAAAACAACGCCGATCATGAACGTGGAATTCCCGCAGTTGGAAGCAGAGCGAGAGATGACGCAGTCAAACATCGCACCAAGAGGATACCAAAGGCTATACAGAAAGTTGATGATGGCGTAATAAGACGTCAGAGAAGCTAAATTAAGCGCCCACAAGAGGGCATAAATAACGACGAGAGAAATAAAAAGCGCAGGGAAAAAGCCAAAGCTGGTTCTCTTAAGAATAATAAACAATGCCACAACGACCACAAGAGGAATGAGCACGGCGGCAAGAGGGCCTGCAAGTTCTAGCAGGTAGATACCGGTACGTTCCTCCCATAACAAGAGGGCAAACGCTAAAAAGAGCCCAACTCCGATATAAAGCGGCTTCACCGGTTCTCCAAAGTGTTTGGTAAAGACAATCTTCGCAAGGCTCAAAAAGATCAGCAAGAAAATTGTGGCATCAATGATGTAGCCATACTGGTAGTAGATGTCGCT
>CAZDTM010000024.1:0-12442 GCA_964508385.1 Candidatus Woesearchaeota archaeon
CTTCGACTAGTTCGTATGCTTTCTTGTTGTGCCAAAAGGTCCTGCCCACCGTTTATAGCTGAAAAAGACATCTTGCAACGTATTTTTGTTTGTCCTGCCTATTTTTTTCTTCTTAACAAACTTTAAAAATGATCTTTTCATTTTCTCTTTTGCAGCTATTCACTTTTAAATTGTTGGTGATCTTTGTGAGAGATAGCGTAGAAACGAAACCACATCATACGTGCCCAAAATGCAACTGCATTTCCTACGGTGTGACCCGTGTTGGTGTTTCTGAGCTTGTTTACTGTGCTTCTTGCAAGCACCTGTACGATCACCTTTAGTTTTTCAAGTACCACACGATTGTCGGAATCATCAAACATCCCATTAAATGACTTCTCCTTATGCCCCTTCGAATTGGAATAAACCCAATCATTGTCGCTGTCGCAGCGAGAAGCATTCCCTGCCAACCAGAGAGCACGGCAATAAGGCCACTAATTGTCAAGAGCACAATAGTCGTCACTTTTTTGTGAGGTATCCTGTTTACCACTCCTTTCATTATTCGTGATGACCCTATTGCAGCTGCCGTTGCAGGAAATAACGTGATTAGAAATGTTGCGATTAGTTCCCCCTCTGAGAATGGGGCCTTTTTGTGGGATATGGTCTCTATTGCCTTTACAATTCCATCACGGGATTTTCCTATTTCGAGAAACGTAATCGCAGACGCGACAACACTGATTGTGCTTAGCGCCCCCAGCATTATGATAAAGTGCTTCATCTTTGTTTTTTTTCTTGCCACAATGGCCGTTGCTTGGGTTGGCCCCAGCGCAGGCAGGATTGAAAAAATGATGCCTACTCCCTGCGCCTTTGCAGAAATGCTCAAGAAATCTTTTGCTTTCACTTTTGGTTGGGTTACTTGTTGCGGTGGATTTGTGCTCTTTGCGTTTAGCGCGTCACACAAAGCAGGCAGCCCAAAAAGCCCGCTAAACAGGGGAAGCAAAGGCTCATTCATGCTGCTGTTTAGAGCGACGTATCCTATTGCTCCGGAGAGAAGAAAGACAACCAGCGCCATTACTTTCTTTTTTTCTTGCACTATGAAGCTTCCTGCGATGATCATAAGCGCATAAGGGATTGCTGATTGCATGCTACGATAGTTTTGCAAGATCGTGGATATCACGGGAATCATCATAAGGGTTAGAATTGCGGCGCTTACTGAACCGATCAGTGTCATTAAGACTGCTTCGTGCCCTCTTCCTTTGTGAAGGTATTTATGAAAGGGGTGAAGGCCGAGCGCATTTTCTGCGTCAGGGGCTCCAACGAAAATTGCAGGAATACTGCTTGTGAAGGCGTTCGCTATTGCGGTTGCCAACAAGAAAAAAGACATCTCCCTTCCTGGAAGAAAAGGCAGAGCCACAATCAGCGAAGCTACAAGGTTAGGATGAATTCCCGGGAGAAGACCGGCGAGAGTTCCAGTCATTATACCCCCAGCCATTGCGATCAGCTCATTCATCGTCCAGCAACCTCGAGCCTTTCTCCCTGGGTGTAGCTCTCCTCTTCAGTTCCTTCTTCTTTTACACGATTTCCCTGGTTTACCTCGTCTGTCTTTTGAACTATGAGGGGCTTTTCTTTTCCTCCTCCAGTGATGATCGTTACTGTTGGTGTTTGGTGAACTTCAGATACTGTTTTCCATCCGTCAGTTTCTCCCTCTTTTTCCTGAAGTATTACAAAGAGAATGAGACCCACACATGAGCAGACCAGCGTGATTTTCAGAAGCAGCTTTTCAAGAGGAAGCATTTGCTGCGTTTCTTCTTCGTTTTCAAATACTCTTCTTCCTTAAAGCCGGAAAGTTTTCGTTCTTAGACGTCTCCGACGTTTTGATCATCACCTTTATTTAGAAGAATACCAGCTCTTTCTTCATGAGACTCTTCATTGCCTTTCCAGTTCCCCCCGAACCCCTTCAGCACATTCAACGCACCTTTCTTCGGAATCCCACGAAAGTTGTACGCCCCCTCCGTGATTTTCATTGCACACTCCTTTTTCTCGGCGAGATTGATGAAGAACGACTGCCCTCTCTTTGTGACCTCTTCTCTTCGTTTGAGGAACCAGCGTTTGAAGCGAGGTACACTTCACTCTGCTTCCTTCCTTCCCGACGCTTTTTTCGCGTTATTGCACTTTCTTTGGAACCACGGTCTGCTTTCTTCTCTTTTTATCGTCGCGCGATCTCTCATTTTGCCTCCTTTGTTTCGCAGCCTTCGCGTTCTTATGCTCCTCATGTCACCCTTGCTCGCGTGAACTCTTCCCACTCCCGGTCTTTTTTAGAAAACTTTCCCTCTCAGATTCCATTGCCGGGCCATTTTGTTATTGGCCGCCTCCAACTTATTCGCAGCGTCCTTCTTTCAGATGGACCAAAGTACACCGTCTTGCGCGAAACGACCCTCTCTTAAGAGGTTTCTTTGTAAAATTCTTCTATGACTGCCCTAATCTCTTCTGCTTTTTTATCGCCAATCTTTTCAACTTTTTTAAGCTCTTCTTTTGATGCGGTGAATATGCCTAGTGGATTCTTAAAGTATTTCAATAACGCCTTCGCAAGCGTTGGACCGATTGAAGGAAGAGACTCTATCAAGTACTCCTGCTGTTCTGTCCTTGTTGATGGCTTTTTCTTTTTTAGAAGCGAGAGAGCGGATCGCGGCTTGTCCATTCTCTTTGCGATTACCTCCAATAATGAGGCAGTGTCTCTATAATTTTTTGTGTGGACAATGGGTATTTGAAAATCAATAGCAATGGATGCCAACATTCCCCGAATTGCATTTGGATGAAAATCGCGCAAGGTATATATGTTTTCTGACCCTTCGATGATAAGAAGGGGGATGGAAAAGTTTTCCTTCAGCATAACCAGCTGCCTGACAATCCTTCTGTCAATAATCGAGGCGATGAAATCACTCTGCGTCTTTTTTTCAATGCCGACTGTGAGAACATTTCCTGCTCGGTCTCTTGTTTCTACCACAAAATCTGCGGAAATGAGCTGTTTGACGTCCACATCGAACCCCTTTTTCCCAAGCTCCTTGACGATGCCTGACGCCCGCTCCCTGTGATCGACGAGGATTTTCATCGTTACCTTTATATTCTTGCGCGCTATATATAGCTTATGGCACGCACTTCGTTGTTTTTCCTGCCTGTGCTGTTTTTGCTTCTTCTTTCATCCAGTGTGTCCGCTAGAACCTTTCGCGGCCACAATCATTTCGGGGACCGAGGGCACGGCCAGTATGAGGATGGTGTTTTGTGGGGAACAACGAACAACGGGAAAATGATTGAGGGCACGTACGGCCATGGAATGATGAGCGGCACAGTTGGCAGGTACAGCTTTTCAGGCACCTATGACTCCGGGTCTTTTTCAGGCGTTGTTTTTGGTTATGAGCATCCTTTTGTTCATGGCATCTACTTCCGTTGATCCCTGTTTTACGTGAGTCTTGCCTGGGTTTCCATTTTTCTCTTCATGCTCCCTAGAATGTTGTGCATGCGCGTTTCTTTTCTTATTGACGTCCAGAGCAAAGCCTCATCGCGCGTTCCTTTGGCGATCAGATGAATAATCTTTCCAGCCTTTACACGGCCTACACGTCCCGTACGCTGAATCTTTCTAATTTCTGATCCTGTTTGGTCATAGAAAATTGCCAAGTCCAGACTTCCGATTGAGATTCCTTCTTCGCCTATCGACGTTGTGATGAGAACATTGTAATCGCCCCGGTTAAACTTTTCGATTAAGTCCAGCTGATCTCTTTGTGAAAATCCCTTTGACTGGCCAGTCAGGCAAATTGGTTTTGCCTTTTCCACTTCCTTCAGGAGCCCGTAAAGCTCGTCTACTGTTGCCCGATAGTTTGCAAAGACGATTGTTTTTGTGTCTTCCCTTTCTTGCATCTCTTCTTGCATAATTTTCTTGATCTCTGCCATTTTTGGGTGCTGTGTTTCAGTGCGCACAAGCGTTTCAATATTAGCTTTGATGTTTTTCGTTCTTTTGTCATTCAGAATCGCCTTTGCAGCCTTGCTGCTTTCTGCTTCTATTTTGTGAAGATAGCCCAATGCCGCTTTTGGCGTTTGCGTTTCTATGAGCTCCAGAAGGTAGAGCATCTTGATCGCTTGAGCCACCTTTGAGACGCCGCTGTAGCCTGCGCTATTTCCCTTTGTTATTTCATGTTGAAATCTCTGCTGGAGCAGCAATAAATCTTTTTTGTTTAAGTATTGTGCTGGCTTGTACAGGCCGTAAGGGGTGAGGGTTGTTACTTGCTCCTTGTACATGTTTTTTACTTCTGCTTGAATTTTCTGGAATGAAGGAGGCAACCAGAGCTTTCTGTATTCCACCTTTTTTTGCTGAATGTACGGCACGACGTCTTCGTCTTCCTCTGTCCTCATCTCCACGTCTTCAATGAACAGGTTTTTGCACACTTCTTCCACTTTTTCTTTTGTTGCTCCTGGCGAGGCGGTTAGCGCGAGTATCCTTCCGTTCTTTCGTTGTTCCTGATACATTCTCGCCACTGCCGTGTTTGCGAATTTCTGTTTTGATCTGTGGCATTCATCTATTACTAACAAGCAGACGTTGGCCAAGACGATTCTTTTTGATGCGACATCGTTCTCAATTGTTTGCGGCGTTGCAACAATGATCTTGCTGCGGTTGAATATCTCTGCGCGTTCCTCTGGTTTTTTCATTCCTGAAAGCAGCATTATTGCTTCTGGTTCTATCGTCGTGCACTCTTTGGACTCTTCACAGATTTGCTTTGCCAACGGTTTTGTGGGAGAAAGAACGATCACTTTTTCCCCAGGATACTCATTGAGAAGATGGACCGCAAGAAGGATGGCATTTTTTGTTTTTCCTGTTCCTGTCGGCAGGCAAACCAATGTATTCTTCTTTTTGCTTGTCTCAAAAATTCTTCTCTGGTACTCTCTTGGCGTAAAAGCCCTTATCTCATAGCTCATGTTTCTTTCTGGGAAGAGCAGCTTTAAAAATGTCTTTGTTTCTTTGGCAGCATGCTTTTGCAAATCTTGGGGCTCTTTGACCTGATCGGGGGAATTTTTCTCTTTCTCCTCCGCTTCCACCTCTTTCCTGGGCTTGCTTTTTGGTTTGGTGCGTACTTTATCCTCAAGGGCCTGCTTTTTATCAGGACACCTGTTAGCATTATGGACTTTCTCTGCGGCGTGATCTTCTTTGTTGCAGCTTGGTGGGGTTATTCAGGATTCATGCTCCTTTTTTCTCTCTGGTTATTGCAGAAAGGGGCTTTCAGTTTTTTTCAGTGATCACTTGCTCTTCACAAAACCATAATAATGGTGCAAGAAGAGCATTATTACCGCAAGAATGATCGCGCCAGTCAAAGCGAGCAGTGGAGAGATCAAGGGAGCGAGAATAAACGAAACCACCACAAACAAGAGCGTACTTGAAAATAAGAGCGGCGACCCAAAGTAGATTTGGAGCCCATTCAATCTCGGGAGAGGAATGAGGCTGTACAACGCAAGATGCCTTCCCATCATTATCACTGCTTCTCCCAGCGCCGTTCCTCCCGCGAATGCCTTGACTGCCAACACAAAGAAGGTTGTCATGAGCGGCCCCGCTGCGTTGATTAAAGCCACCTCGTACTCAGTCCCGCGAGCATACTTCCTTCCTGCGCGCGCTGTCTCGCTTGTTTGCGTTTTTGTTTCCAGTATTGCTGCGATTCTTATTACTCCGTTTGACATGAGTATGAGGAGAAGACTTACTATCGCTCCAATGGGGATTCCTCTTTTGAATTCGGCAGCTCTTCTTACCCCGTATCTTTCCAATGACCAGAGCCTCAGCGTAGCACGATGATCTGTTTTTCTTGCTGTCCACTTCTGCGCGACTGCGAAGACCATCACTATCACTGCAGCGGCTACAACAAGAGTCGCATAATTCACGAGCCAGTGTTGCAGGTTGAATGTTGGTTGTTTGTCATCAAAACCAAACACAAAGGCGAGAACGAGCGACGCAACAACTATAGTTATGGCTTCTTTGCTCATCTCTTCTCAGCCCGAAGTTTTTTTATGATCCCTTTTTCATGACCTGCACCTACCACGGCTATAATCGGCCCGCCTTTTTTTTCTGCAAGTATTTTTACTTTTTGCGCCATGATCTCATCCCTCTCTGTGATTAATGTCCTGTACAATGAGGGGAAGTCTCTTTTTACCTTTTCGATTACTTCTTTCACAAGAATCTTCGATGGAGCGCTTTTTAGTTCCTCTTTTAACTCTCTTTTTGATATTAAGAAGCCCAGCAGAATCTCTTTGAAAAAGCGCATTTTTTCTCGCCACGTGAGCCTTTCGGACAGTTTTCTCAGTGTTGTGCTTATGTCTTGGTCAATACAGACCACTGGAATCTTCATGCTTTGAGCAGTTTCTACGGCCATTTTCATTTCTGAGCCTGGCGGCGTTGCACCTATTTTTCCTAATCGCCTCTCTGTCCACGCACCCACTTTGTTGAAGAGGTAGCCTTTGATTCCCCACTTCTTGATGGCTGTTCTTGCTGACGTTTTTTGTTTCTTCTTTGACATCAACGAGGCATATCTTGCGGGGTCTAGCTCCACAGCAATGATGGGGGGCTTTATTTTTTTGATGAAGCGTTCGACCTCTTGTACCGACCCCTTAGAGACATGCGACGTGCCTAGAATATAGACGTTCTTGTGCCTCTCCATCTGCCCTGTTTACATGGAAATCTTTATATAGTTTAACTTTGTAGTGAGTTTGTCTCTATCTTCAAGGAGGAGATCGCATGCTGAAGATCAAGAAAGTCACTCACGTTTACGACATGAAGGTATTCACCGATACTGGAGAGTACTTTGGGGATATCGAAGAATGCATCCTTGGCACGAATAAGATCACCGGATGGAAAGTACGCGCCACCAAAAACTCTGCGCTGTACAAGTCTCTTGGCGGCGCAAAAGGCGTCATTATTCCGCATAAGCTCGTCCGCTCTGTCGGTGATATCATGATTATCAACAAGGGAGCAATTCCCTCTTCAGTAGAGGGTGGAGAAGAAGGGGAAGCCGGCGAAATCGTGCCTGCTGCCTTATAGTTCTCTTTAACACAAAAAAGAGGTTTACATTGTGGAGAAACACGGGAATAATCTTCATCTCTACTTGGCAGGAATTGTTTTACTTTTTTCTGCTTTGGCCTACTACACTGGCGTGGGCTCGCCATTGACTGGCATGCAGGTTGCCCAAACACCCAGCTATACTCTTCCGCAACCACCGTCACTGCCGCAAGTGCCTCAGCTGGTTTCGCCGTCACAAACTACCCCTCTTGATGGCGCAGTTCAGTTCTTGAAAGACTTCGGGTTCTTCAACGTTGTGCTGCCGTTCTTGCTTATTTTTGCTATTGTCTTCGGCATTCTTGAAAAAACGAAGATTTTCGGGACAGAGAAAGTGAAAAACGAAGATGTTCCCAGGCGCAATTTGAACTCCATTGTTTCGTTTTGCATTGCTTTCTTCGTTGTCGCTGCTTCAAACGTGGTTGGCGTGATCCAGGCAAGTATTCCCGCGGTCGCTTTAGTGTTACTGGTGGTCATCGTCTTTTTATTGCTGTTTGGCAGTCTCATGAACACTGAGAAACTACAAAAAGGCATTGGCCTGTGGGGAGAACCGCATGGAAGAATCTTGGTTGTCGTCATCTTCATTGCTATGATCGCTATCTTTCTCGGCGCGTTCGGAGCACTTCCCGCCCTTGTTCAATACGTCACGACAAACATGAGCGGCACTGTGATGGCATCGATCTTTTTGCTGGTTTTTGTAGTCGGAGCAGTCTGGTTTGCCACTCATACTCCCAAAAGCACCGGGGGTAGTTCTTGATGGCTCTTACTGGCTACGCTTCTGCTAATTTGTATACTGTCCTCACGAACTGGCAACAGTTTGGATTCTTTGACGTCTTGCTCCCTTTTGTGTTAGTCTTCACTATCGTCTTCGGTGTTCTACAAAAACTTAACATCTTTGGAACTGGTCCCCATTCGAAGAACATCAACGTCATTATCTCTCTAGCGCTTGCTCTCTTCTTTTTGCAAGCTACTCCTCTGATTGGCCTGCTGCAAATTTTCCTTCCTAATGTGTCTCTTATTATTCTGGTCCTTGTGTTTGGCCTTCTCCTTATTGGTCTTCTTGGTGGCCAAACTGCTCTGCCCAAAGCGGCATTTTGGATTGCTGTCGCTGCGATCTTTCTTTCGTTCACGCAGCAATTTGGACCGGGCTTCACGTTCTTTGAAGTGCTTAACGATTTGCTCAATCTCTTTGGGCCCGCCACCGGATCCCTTCTTTTGCTCGCCATCGCGGTGGTCATTATCGTCATCGCTGTTGGAAAATCTGAAAAACCTAGTGGCGGCTCTGGTAGTTCGAGCGGAGGAAAGGGGAGCGGACCCTAACTCTTGTTATGGCAACACCCCTAGACACGAGCTTCATCACGCTTGTCACGCCGGCACTTGTCTTTATTTTTGTCTTCGCTATTTTTTATGCGCTTTTGATAAAGACCAAACTCTTTGGCGAAAAACTCGCTTTTAACGCCGTAATTGCTCTCGCGGCATCTCTTTTGTTCATCATCGTTCCTCAAGCACGCGGCATTGTTCTTACAGCGACTCCCTGGATGCTGATCCTTGTCCTCTTCGTTGTTTTCATCTTCATCTTCTTCATGGCACTTGGCGTGAAAGGAGAGGACATGATCAAAAACGTTGCAAAGGACCCCACCTTTATCACCATCACCGTTATTGCAATCATCGTCATTTTCTTAGTAGCCCTGACTAACTCTTTTGGACCTTTTCTTGTGACTAACCAAGAACCCGGATTCTGGAATTCAGTAAAGAGGGCATTGTTCCACCCGCGAATGCTTGGGGCGCTCTTCATCCTCTTTGTTGCTTCGTATACGGTTCGCTTTATTGTGAAGAACGAGTGATTATCTTTTCAGCTTCTCTGTTATTGCCTTTAGCTCTTTTACACTGGTAGAAAGAGGATCGAGAATATTCTTAAGAAGCATTTCAATCGCCTTTATGTCTGCGCCCACATCTTCTATGGACTTGTCATATTCCTTTACTCTCCCCAAGACAGCGTTTTGCACTGCCTCTAACCTGCTTTGGACGCGCAAGATTTCCTGCTTTGTTCCCATCAGATCGGTTGTTACCTTTTCCTTCCACGCCCTGAGGTCGCCGACTTCTTCCCTGACACGGCCCCACTTCTCTTCAATAATAGCTTCTGCAATCTCTTCCACTTTCTCTTCGACATCTCGCGTGGATGATGTGATCATCGCTGATGGTGGTTGCATCATGGTTTGTGACGCCATCCCAAATGTTGGCTGAGTTGGGGGCGGTGGAATGATGCCCTGCCCCCCTTCAGATAGCATTGACGGTTGCATGCCTGGTGCAGGCGGCTCGATCATTCTCGTTCGCGTTTCTTGGTTTTGCATTCTGCCTTGATTCTCCACACTTGCTTTCGTATTTGCGAGCGTCAACGCGCTCTGAATTGTTTCGTTTGAATAGCCCCGTTCCTGCAGGATCGCTATGATTTCCTCATTCTGCATGCCATTATTGAGCATTCTCGTGACTTCCGCGATCGCTGGCTCGTTCTCAGGCATTTTTCTTCTGTCCTCTCTGCTCCATTTCTTTTTTGAGCTGTTCTTCAGTCACAAAATGCAGCGGCGAGAGAAGGTTGACATATTTCTCCAGTACCTTTACGCTCGCTTTCTTTGCGAAAGAATCCAATTCTTTTGTGATTTCATGAATGGCATCCCTCATTAAAGCTATTTCTTGCTTGAGCTCTCGAATGTCGTCATTGATGAGATGCATGTCCCTTGTCGTTTTTTTGTACTCCTCAATCATATTTTGGTTGACCATCAGCACCCGTTCGCCAAGAAGATTGTACTTGCTTTCGAGCGATCGTACCCTGTTGTGAAGGTCTGCTAAGATGTACGTTGCGTCCTGCTGTGCTTCAGGCATTTTCTCCTCTTTTTCTCGTTGTTTTGTTCTTTTGAATATATATAAAGATATCGTTGTTTTTTCTTTGTTTTTCGCATATCTTTCGAGTTTTTTACCACAAGTTTTTTGTTTGCTCTGACTTTGTTCTTTCCATGCGCGTGTTGATTATTTACCTGCTTTGCTTGCCCATTGTTTTTCCTTTGTTTGTTTCTGCCCAGTCTCCTTTTTGTTCTCTCTGGAATCTCACTTCCTTTGGCTCATATCATGATGTTGCCCTGTATGCCTCCTCTGTTGCTTGGTCGTTGGAGGGCAGTGTTTTTCTCTATGGCTTGGGTCCCGATCGAGTTGTCAGTTCTGATGATCTTGGCGTGTTTCTTGTTACAGACAATCGCACTGAGAATGAAGATATCTCTCTTTTTAACACGACTCTGGCCTGGGTTTCCTATGCTCCAGATACTCGGCTTTCTGTGTGCGACCTTCGGCTGAATGGACAACCTGGCGGGTGTCTTTCTTCTGATCACAAATGGGTGCTTCCACTTCCTCGCTCCCTCAAACTTCATCCACAACTCCACAACTCCCTCCTCGTGTGGCAAGAGCACGATGGATCTGACTTTGAGATTCGCGGCTGTTTCTTAGACAAGAAGTGCGCCTCTGCCATTTGGTACACGAATAACACTCTTGATGATCTTTTTCCCCGCGTTGGGGCATTTGGTGTTGCCTGGCAGGCATCTTCAGTTCCCTCTGCTCTTGTTCTTTCAGATCCTCTTGGCAGGCACACGTTTTCCGTTTCTACTTCTTCGGATCAACGTGAACCTGTCTGGCTTTCCAGCTCTGTTCTTGGGTATTGGGGGCCTCGCCTAGGAACTGATGACGTCTTCGCTGTTCATTTTGTTCCCTCTTCTGGAACCTTTTTCTCCCTCAATCTCACCGGGCATTCTGCTGATGATTGGGCTCCAGTTCATAATGTTCTCGACAAAGAAGAACTTCGCCTCTGGAAAACAAGCGGCATTGATGGCGTTTCCTACTTAGTTGGACAGCGCAAAGGGCGTGTTTTTCCGCTTGGCAATGTTTTCGGCGGCGGGAGCAGCGACGATGACGTGGCTCTCGCTGGGCGCTCTTTTGTTTTTTTGGAAGAACGACAGACCCAGCGCCGCGTTGTCTTTGGCATTTGTTCCTAGAATAGGCCACAAAAAAGTATTTATAGCAATCTTCGCTTGGCTTGCCTATGGCTAGTGGAAAAGAGGGCGGCTATGACATAGTTCACGAAGGCACGGAGGATGTTCTCAAGATTGATGCCCGCCGATGGAGCACTTTTCCCAGCGTTGAAGATGATTCGGCCCTTATGGGATATGTGATCGACCGGCTCATCGAGAATCCCTCTGTCAATCGCCTTGTTTTCGTCCAGCAGAAACACATCACCTATCCTTATGATCAGGTTAAGGTGCTTCGAGAGATCTCGGTGCTGTACAACTACCTCGCCCACCAGAAAAAAATCATCCAACTCCTTGGGTTTGACGAGTTGAACCTGTCTTTCTATTCTGAGAAACGAAATCAGCTCCAACAACTTCTTTACTTCCTTTTGCGGACGGATCCCATCGGATGTTATGTTGAGGTCGTTCGATTGAAACGAGAAGAGACCATCGCTCTCGGAAAAGAAACACAAGCTTCCTTACGTGATGCACGCATGCGCGTCGTTACGATTCTTGATACCCTCCAGAACATGCTGCTCACAACGACCCTTATCGCCCAAGTTCGTGATCGCCTTGATGGATTTGCTGTTGGGGACAGAAGCCTCTATCGCGAGCTGTTCAAGCCGTTCATTACCCCTGACTTCTTGTACACACAATTTACTGTTTCTCCCCCTCGTGATGCCGAGGAGATTGAGGCGTATCGTGTTGGCCAACACGCCATTTCTCTTTTCAAGCTGCCCAGCGAGGTGAAGCTTCTGTACCATGTCACCCCGCAAGAATTTACGCTGGAAGAAGATGCATACACCCTTCTCGAACTTGCGAAAACAGTTTTGAGCGAGCATAAGCCCAAGGAGGAACACTTTCTTGAACCAGAGCGCCTGCGCACCACCTTCTACCATATTGGAAAGGACCTGCTGAATGAGCTCGCAGCAAACAAAGGCATGGATTTGGATTACCGCCTGCTTGAAACACTCTCGCACATTCTTGTTCGCCACACTGTCGGCTTTGGTCTGCTGGAAATCCTGTTGCACGACCCGAAGATTCAAGACGTTGTCATCAACAGCCCCATCGGAAGCTCTCCTGTCTTCATTGTTCATCAGGACTATGGGGAATGTGTGACTAATCTCTATCCAAGCAACACTGATGCTGAGGGCTGGGCTACGAAATTCCGACTTTTGAGTGGAAGGCCGCTTGATGAAGCGCATCCAGTGCTTGACGCAGACCTCTCGATCCCCGGCGCGCGAAGCAGAGTAGCTATCATGACGCGGCCGCTTAGCCCCCATGGTTTAGCATTTGCCTTTCGACGGCACCGCGACAAGCCGTGGACACTGCC
>CAZDTM010000025.1:0-12387 GCA_964508385.1 Candidatus Woesearchaeota archaeon
CCATCGGCAAAAGGGCCCGCGGCCGGCAAAATTCTTCAAGGAGATAGATTATCTTACTTGGGCGGCAAAACTCGAGTAAATGCTGATAAACTATTTAAAGAGAACTCTCAGCAGGGTAGTATGGAGTTTCATGCACTGGCCATCGAAGAAACCCTGAAAGAAACATCAACCACGCCAACTGGTCTCGCAACACAAGAAGCTCAGCACCGGCTCATAGAGTATGGTGAAAACAAGCTCAAAGAGAAAAAGAAAGCCGGTCCTCTAATCATCTTTCTTCGCCAATTCAGAGACATTGTGGTGTACATTCTCTTGGTTGCGTTTATCCTCTCCCTTCTTCTAAAGGAAAATCTCGATGCCTACGTCATTCTCGCCATCCTCGTTTTCAACGCAATCCTCGGCTTCTTCCAGGAGTACAAAGCAGAACGAGCAATTGAAATGCTCAAGAAGCTCACGTCGCTCAAAGCCAAGGTGCTGAGGGATGGAAAACTTACGTTGCTCCCTTCAGAGCAGCTGGTTCCAGGCGATATTGTCTTGCTTGAGCAAGGAGACAAAATCAATGCCGATATGCGCGTCATGGAAGCATCACTTCTGCAAACTGACGAGGCTTCCCTCACGGGTGAAAGCGAGCCATGCAATAAAAGCGTTCAACCAATAGCGAAGACTGTGGAGCTCGCCGAGCGCAGCGACATGCTCTATGCCGGCACAACAATCGTAAGGGGAACGGGAAAGGCCATAGTCGTTGCAACCGGCATGAACACGGAGATTGGAAAGATTGCGCGGTTGGTACAGGAAGAAACGCAGGGGAAAACCCCCCTGCAGAAAAAACTTGCGGAATTAGGCAAGGTGCTTGGTTATATTACTGTGAGCATTTCTTTTCTTGTTTTCTTGGTTGGAATAGCGAGAAACCTTTCCGTTCTTCAAAGTCTTTTGACCGCAATCTCATTGGCAGTCGCCGTCATTCCTGAAGGATTGCCTGCCGTTGTCACCATTTGTCTTGCGCTCAGCGTGCAAAAGATGGTGAAGAAAAATGCACTCATTCGACGCCTGAAAAGCATTGAGACCCTTGGAAGCGTCACCGTCATATGTTCAGATAAAACAGGCACACTCACGAAAAACGAAATGACCGTCAAGCAGATCTTTACGAACAATAAAAGCATCACTGTCACCGGAGAGGGATATAATGTGGATGGCTTCTTCCTGCTGGAGGGGAAAAGGGTGAATCCTGCAGACATCGCTCTCCTCCTTGACATTGCGGCATCCTGCAACAATGCATCTGAAGAAATTGGAGATCCGACAGAACGCGCCCTCTTGTTTGCTGCACTAAAAGCAAATGTCAAAAAGAGGGACAGAATCAATGAAGTTCCCTTCGATTCAGACAAAAAGTACATGGCCACAACGCATCTCATCAACAAAAACGAGGTGGTCTACTACAAGGGAGCTCCTGAAGTGATACTCGAGAGATGCCAGTACATTGACATCGCAGGCCAGCAACGTCGCCTCCTCCCGAAGGATAGGATAAAGATTCTCGCTAAAAATCACGAAATGGCTGATGCCGCTCTCCGTGTCTTAGGCATGGCGTATGAAAGAAATGGCAATACCTACTTTGTCGGGTTGATGGGCATGATTGATCCGCCAAAAGAAGGCGTGAAAGAAGCGATTGCCCTGTGCAAGCAGGCAGGTATACGGAGCATCATGATCACCGGCGACCACCCGCGAACTGCGAGTGCCATTGCGCACCAAATTGGGCTGGAAAGTAGCGCCATCACTGGTGCTGAGCTCGACGGCCTGTCAGAAGAAAAGCTGACAGAAGTTGTGAACACCTATTCCATTTTCGCGCGAACAACCTCTGCTCATAAAGTAAAGATTCTCGAGGCACTTCAAAAGCAAGGACCCATCGTCGCCATGACTGGAGACGGCATCAATGACGCCCCTGCATTAAAAAAAGCCGATGTTGGTGTGGCCATGGCCTTGAAGGGAACTGATGTGAGCCGAGAAACCGCAGACATGATTCTTGCAGATGATAATTTTGCAAGCATTGTCAGCGCTATTCACTATGGGAGGATTGTGTATGACAACATCAAGAAGTTTATCAATTATCTGTTGAGCGCAAACGCTGCAGAAGTGGGAGTAATCCTTGGCGGGCTTCTTCTCGGCCTTCCTCTTCCCCTCCTCCCCCTTCAAATCCTCTGGATCAACCTGATGACTGACAGTTGGCCGGCGCTAGCTCTCGGAGTCGACACGCCGGACAGCGATGTCATGAAAAGAAAACCGCGCCGCCCAGATGAAAGCTTATTCGAAGGCATCCGCGGACAAATGATCCTTACGGGAGTTGTAGGCACCATGGTGGTTTTGGGTGTTTTCTGGCTCAGTTTGGGGGAGTACAATGAAACAACTGCGCGAACAATCGCTATGACAACCATGATTCTCTTCGAAATCCTCCGCGCCTTCAGTTGTAAATCAACACGACCGTTCTCCCGTGTGTTCTCAAACAAATGGCTGAATCTTGCTGCTCTCCTTTCCATCTCATTACAAGCGATTATTCTCTACACGCCCCTTAACATAGCGTTCAAAATTGTGCCATTGACAGGAAAAGAGTTGGCATATAGCATTCTCTTTGCACTTTGTGGTTACGTGGCACTGGAGATGTATAAATTGGTAGCAACCAAAAAGGAAGAGAGAGCCGTCACAATATAGAACAAAAAAGTTCAAAAAGAGAATCATTCTATATCTCTAAAGTCAAATCCTGATACCTCATCTTTTTTGTGATAGCTTTCTACGCAAAAATTTCTCCGCAAAAATGTCTGTTATTCATGACGGCAATTTATTCTATTAACACCAACCAGCAGAAATTCGTGGGCTCGCCTTTGGAAAAAGAAGATTTTAAAAAGAGCTTCATACACCCTTCTAGTATGATTACAACCAAAAATCAAAGAACTAAAACCAAAAAAGAAAAAATTATAGCCGTATCTGGATATTTTGATCCAATTCATGTAGGGCATATAGAATACTTAAAATTAGCAAAACAATTAGGCGGAAAATTGATAGTCATTTTAAACAATGATTATCAATGTATCTTAAAAAAAGGAAAACCGTTTATGAAACAGGAAGAGAGATCTGAAATCTTAAGGGCAATAAAGTATGTAGACGAAGTTTTTATATCAATCGATAAAGATGAATCAGTTTGTGAATCACTAAAAGCAGTTAAACCAAATATCTTTGCGAAGGGAGGAGACAGATTTAGTTATGAAATTCCAGAAGCAAAAATATGTAAAGACCTAGAAATAAAAATAGTAGACAGATTAGGGAAAAAGATCCAATCCTCATCTAATTTAACGGGAGTGAAATAGAAAAAATTAAAACGAATGACAAATTTAAAAAAAGGGGTGAAGGGAAAAAAGAGCAACATTTTGTCAGAACGCTATAACAGGCAAGAGCTTCTCGTGGAAATTGGGAAAAAAGGCCAGCAAAAAATACGAAAAGCAACAGTAGCAATAGCAGGTGTAGGGGCGTTGGGAACTGTCGCTGCAGAAATTCTCTGCCGGGCCGGAATAAAAAGGCTCATTCTCGTCGATCGCGATGTTGTTGAAGAAAGCAACCTCCAGCGTCAGGCGTTGTTTACGACGGCAGACCTCAACAAGCCCAAAGCAGTAGCAGCGAAAGAAAGACTAAAAAGTATCAACCCGGAGGTTGATGTCGTTGCCCTCGCAGATGAGCTTACTCCGCAGACGATCCAAGGCTATCTCGAGAAAGCAGAAGTCATTCTTGATGGTCTTGACAATGTGTCAACAAGGCTGCTTCTCAATGATTTTTGTGTGAAGAACAAGATTCCCTGGATTGGCGGTGGCGCTATCAAAGAGAAGGGCTTCGTCCTTCCTTTTCCAGTGGGGGGCGCATGTTATCAGTGCGTTTTCAGGAATGCAGAAGACCAAACAGGGCACACCGAAACATGTGACACTGTGGGAGTACTGGGAAGCATCACGCATCTTATCGGCTCTTTGCAAGCAGCAGAGTGCATCAAGATGATCCTTCGCCACCCACAGCAACAAAAGATGACGCATATCAATCTATGGAGAAACACGTGGACGCAAGCAGTTGTAGAAAAAAGGGAGACGTGTCCTCCGTGCCATGGTCGCTTTTTCCACCTGAACAAGAGGCCACACGAGGGGACAACAAAAATCTGCGGCACCGACAGCTACCAGGTACGGCTGAAAAAGCACGTTGACCTTGCATCACTCAAGAAGAGATTAAAAAATGCAGGAAGTGTATGGGATCATGGCGTGTGCCTAAAGTTCAGGAACCTCACAATCTTTAAGAACAGGGTTCTCATAAAGGCAGGAAACAAAGAAAAGGCAGAGCAAGGAATTGCAAAGTATCTCGGTCTCTAAGATGAAAGTAAGCGTTTTTATCGAAGAAAAGAACGAAAAAAAGGAGTTAGAACTGGAAGCCGGAGCAAGCGCCATAGATCTCCTGAAAAAGCTGAACATCAATCAGGTAACTGCCGTCATCAGTAAAAACGGAAAGATCGTTCCAGAAGAAACGATACTGAAAGACAAGGACGAGATAGAAATTTTCTCCGTGATTTCTGGTGGATAAGATGTGCAAGAAATGTGAAGCTGAACCTGTCTACATCCTGCAGAACCAGAGAAAGCTATGCAAATCCTGCTTTATCGCGTATTTTGAGAAGAAAGTCCTGAAAACAATAAGAAAGTACGGCATGATTGACAAAAAAGATGCCTTTGCTGTGGGACTCTCGGGAGGAAAGGACAGCATGACTCTTCTCCACATCATGACGAGATTGACAAAAAAGACAGGACAGAAAATAGTCGCCGTTGCCATTGATGAAGGCATCGAAGGATACCGCCCAAAGACACTAGAAGACGCAAAAAAAATCTGCAACGAGTACAACGTTCCGCTCGTCATCGCAAGCTATAAAAAATCTTTTGGATTCACTCTTGATGAATACCTAAAGAAAAAAAGCGTCAATGCCTGCGCTGTGTGCGGTGTGCTGCGGCGTTACCTTCTCAACAAAACTGCTCGTGAAGCCGGAGCAACCAAGCTCGCCACAGGCCACAACCTTGATGATGAGGCGCAGAGCATACTTATGAATCAATTCAAGGGAAATCTCTCCCTCTCAGCAAAGCTTGGTCCTGTCACCGGCGTCTTAAAGCACAAGAAGTTTGTTCCTCGCATAAAACCCCTGTATCTCATCCACGAGAAAGAAACCACGATTTACAGCAAGCTCAAAGAGTTTCCCCTCAGATACGCAACCTGCCCGAATTTCAAAGACAACTATCGACGGGAGGTAGGGATCATTCTTAACACGATGGAGGCAAAATACCCAGGCACCAAGAACGGCATTGTCCATGCCTTTTTGGAAATACTGCCAAAATTGAAACAGAACTTTAAGGGAGAAGCTATTGGTGACTGTTCCCTGTGCGGAGAACCATCTGCGCATACGATCTGCAAGGCGTGTGAAATGGTAAAGAACTATGCAACCACAAGATGAGTATTACTCTGATATTGCTGGAGGATACGACGAGCTCTACAAGGAAGAGCAGCTCGAAAAAGCCAAGAGTATTATGCATCTGCTCAAAGAGAAGGACGTCAAGATCAAGGGCGTCATACTTGATGTTGGCGCAGGAACCGGGGTGAGCAGCGAACTTTTTGTCAACGCAGGATGCCGTTGCATTCTCCTTGAACCGAGTAGAAAAATGCTGGCTCTGTGCACGTTGAACAATGTCATACGGCTGATAGGATCGGCAGAAAAAATTCCGTTGCCAGACAACTCGTGCGATGGCGTCATCAGCATCACTGCTCTTCATCACGCAAATATGCAGCAAGCACTCAACGAAATCGAACGAGTGTGCAAGAAGAAGGGATGGATCGCTATTTCTTTGTTGAAACAGAACGCTGAGGAATATGAACCTCTTTTTGTAGAATACGAAAGGAGGAATATAGGAAAGGACGACGCGTTCATAAGAATAAAGGAGTAGAGAGTCTCTAAGAAATCAGCCAAACATATTGAACAGACCACCACCTTTTTTCTCATCCTTCTTCTCTTTTGTTTCTTCAGGGGGATACGTGCCATACCGTTCAACTGCGTCACTCCAAGAAGATGTGCTCGTGACAGTGGAAGAGGGTGATAAGGAGTCTCGCGGCGTTTCTTGGGAACGTTCTCTTTTCTTAGGTAACTCAAAGAGGAACATATCTTGTTGCTTGCGCGGCGCAAGATCCAGCTTCACGTTCTGCTTCGACAGCTCATACGTCGTGTTGAGCTGCCGTGCCATCGTTTCTTCATCAGGAATGCGTGATTTTCTCACCGGAGGAATGGCACGGGGATTGGGTGGTTGCCACGCGCGTGCGCGTCGCTCTTCTGGTGAGCGGAAAATGCCGGGCTTCTTTGGTTGATATTTTCCGCGATTGGGGAAGATATCTTCATCCTTAAAGCGAACGGGCGCCGGCTCATAGTCGTGCGGTTGTGGTTTGCTCTCTTCTGCCTTCTTATGTGCGCGTCGCTTGTAAAGTCTGGGAGCAAGAAAGAAGAGAATAACAAGGAGTGCAAGAATCACAAGAACCAACAGCCAAGGAATGCTCTTCACCGGCGTGCCCTGGACAGAAACATTCTCAAAGCGTTGTTCAGCCAAGGAAACCGCATACGTGCCATCATGCATCCCCGCACCCAAGTTGATAGTGACAAAGGCGCCCGGTTTCAGGTTCACTTTTTTGTCGAGAGCATATCTTTTAACGCCATCTTCAAGAGACACGTGCAGCGTATCTTTATAGCGAACATTTCCCACATTCGTTACCGTCAGAATCTGTCCTTCCAGTGTCGATTCCAAAACAGCCCTCTCCAGCACGGTAAACGTCAACGTCTGCTGTAATTCAAATCCTTCTGCAGCAAGTTCCCAAGTCCCGGGTGCTACGTCAGTTGTTAGTTCAAACGCTTTGGTATCTCCTGAAGGAACTTGCTCATCGAAGAACATGTCACCGTCAGCGTCCTCAATCGTCACATGCACATCACCTTGCATCAGATCAGCAGCCTGATCCAGCACCTGCACATCAACAAGGAATCCTTCACCAGGCACGACTTCTTCTTTATTCACGGTAAACGCTAAAACAGTCGGCCTTGGAGCAACGGTAATGACAAAGCCGCTCTGTCCTCTGTTCCCATGCTCATCTTCAATGTCCACAACCACGCTATGCTCCCCGCTCGTCACATCATCAAGCAACATGATAGAAAGAGAAAGTTCGCCAGAGGAAACCGTGTCTTCTTCCACCAATTCCCGGTCACGATCGCCAATCTTCACGTGTACTTTTCCTCGAGAAAGTGGTTGGTCTAAAGACATCACCGTTCCTGTAATTCTTACTCTATCCCCGGGATCATACTCGGTAGCATCGGTGCCAACACTGATCTTCAAGTTTCCTTCAATGGTTAACACGCCAACAGAAAAATCTTGGAAATTTCCATACGTATCCCGAACACTAGCCACGACATCAAATTGTCCAGACTGAAAGTCCTCTGGTGTAAACAGGTACGACATCTCTCCGTCTTCGACAGGCAGGGTGGTAACAAATGAATCAACACCTTGTAAGCGGAAATAGAGTGTTGCTGTTCCGGTCACGGGTTGTCCATTCAGGGTGCTCACATGCCCGCGCACCGTCACTTTTTCACCCAACGACACAGCCGACGCAGAAAGACTGAAGTCTCCAACAAGGGAGGGCGTCACAGTAAAAGAAGAGGAGCTTGCCGAATCCACTTCAGCGCCCCCTGACTCAAAAACCGCTCGGAGAACGCACGACCCACCAACAGTAGAAGGCACAGACAGCACTTCGTTGAAGGGCTTTGGTTGGTTCGCTTTCAAGGAGAGGGAACGAATGAGAAGCGGCTGCTCTGTCGAACAGGAAAGAATCAGCTTAAACAAACCCGTCATGTCCTGTGCTTCAGTCACAGAGCCAGAAACATGTAATTCTCCGCCGAAGTTTACTTGTACGACGTCTGGACCTTGTAAGGAAAGCGTGGCGCTCACGGCGGGAAGAAGAGCAAAGAGCGCAAAGACTACTATGGTAATCCCTCTTTTCATGATTATCTAAGAAGTAATCTGCTCTTATATGCCTTTCTGTCCTCAAAAAGAGAGGAAAAGATCGTAGAAGAAGGGGGCATTCTAAGGTGAAGGAGAGAATCCTCCTTTCCGACGTTCTTCAAAATGACGAAGGCTTTCTTCAAGTTCGTGGAGAATTGGTGCTAATTCCCTCTCTCGCAAAGCGATCAGGGCTTTAAGATCTCTATATGCGTAAGGAGAAACGCTGACTATGGAATGGTCTCCATATCGCACCGTTCTCTTGTCCTGAGCAATGAATAGACAATGAGGAACGTTATTTCCAGCATAAGAACTCTGAAGATAGGGAGAAAGAACGAACCATCGGCCAGCTACGTTAGAGCTGACAAGACGCCCATGATAAATGTTGCTATCCACAACGACTTCCACCCATCGATCAACATACTGGCCGAAAGGAGGCAAGTTCTGATCCTGAGAGTTATCAACCATGAAAAACGTGAGGAAAAAGAGTGTATAAATCTTTTGTACGCAGTGTGTACTGCTTACTCAAAGGGGAGCGGTTTTCCAGAAGCTGCGTCGTGGATTCGTGAGCTTTTTCCAGGCCGCTGAAGGTATCGTATATCCTCAATGCTTAACTCTAGTAATGGTCAATCTTTATTCTAAGAAAACAATGTTCTTTTTCCCTTTAAAGTGTTTATCACCAGTCACAATAAAACTATTAAATTCCATTTGTTTTACAAGAATGACTGCATCAATAAGCCCGAAATCTTTTTGTGTTTTTCGGTGTTCAAAACGCTCTTTTCCAGCATTAATCCAGTCATGTTCTGTGAGTGGCAGGATAGTAGAATTTGCCCTGATTATTTTAAAGAGAGTGTTAAAGTCCTGCTTGTTGTTAAGTGCCCAACCTTGTATTTCTGCAAGGCAGCATTCTACTGCAGCGAAGCGATTTTTCTCATCAAGGAACAATTTTTTCAGCACTTCGCCTTTTTGTGAACCCATGAAGTATTCTACCCAGGCATAGCTGTCAATGATGTACAACATTATAACCAGAATTCCTCATGTGCCTCTTTTTCTTCCTCTAAAGGTTTGGCTCCTTTGCATATACCAAACCCTTCCATTCTTTTTTTCTGGACAATGTCAATCTCTATTTTGTCTCCTTTGTGAAGGCTGAGTTCCTTGAGCTTTTCAGCAGGCATAATAACTCCCAGCGAATTACCCCATTCCTTAAGTTCAACTTCTACCATGTTTAAACAGAAAGTATAACTCATATAAATACTTTTCTATTCCAAGGCTGCGCAGGAACACAAAAAAGCATATGCAGGTAACGGCAAAAAGTAAACACTTCTTTCCGTCGAAATGTAGCGAAAGGGAGCTATCTTTAAATACCTGCCAAAGGACTTCTTTCACCATGCCAGAGAGAAAAGAGCGTGTCAAGGAAAAGATTCAGGACTACGAGCTCAAGCACAGCACTGCCCACGTCCTCGCCAGTGCCATGAAACGCCTGTATCCTCAGTGCCAGCTCGCTATTGGGCCGCCATTGGAAGACTCTTTCTACTACGATTTTGGAAACGTCCACATCAAAGAAGAGGATCTCCCAGCAATTGAAACAGAGATGAAGAAAATCATAAACGAAAACCATCCTTTCGAGCTCAAAGAAGTCCCCAGAAAAGAAGCAGAACTGTTGTTAAAAAAAGAACCCTTCAAGCAAGACATTCTCAAAGAGATCACGGGAAAGATCACCTTCTACAAACACGGGACGTTCATGGACTTGTGTGAAGGTCCGCACGTCAAATCAACAACCGACATCAAAGCGTTCAAGCTCACGAAAGTAGCGGGCGCCTATTGGAAAGGGGACAGCAAAAACCCCCAGCTCACCAGAGTCTACGGCGTTGTCTTTGCGTCAGAAAAAGAGCTCAAGCAGTGGGAGACTCAGCAGCAAGAAGCAGAGAAGCGCGACCATGTCAAACTTGGCCGCCAGCTAGAGCTATACCTATTTGATCCCATCTCTCCTGGTGCTGCTTTCTTCTTGCCTAAAGGAGCTATTGTCTACAATGAACTGGTAAGCTTTCTCAGGGAAGAATACAAAAAACGGGGCTACCAAGAAGTCATCACCCCAATCCTCTACAACAGCGATCTCTGGAAGCAGAGCGGCCACTGGGAGCATTTCAGGGAAAATATGTTCTACTTCCAGCATGAAAACGCAATGGTTGCGCTCAAGCCAATGAACTGTCCAACGCACTTCCTCATGTTCAAATCGCGCATGTGGAGTTATCGCGATCTCCCCTTACGCTGGGCTGACTTCGGCAACCTCCATAGAAACGAGTTAAGCGGCACGCTGCACGGTCTCACCAGAGTGAGAAAGCTGTCGCAAGACGATAGCCACATCTTCCTTGCTCCAGAACAAATAGAAGCAGAGGCTGATCGCGTCCTCGATTTCCTTGACTACATCTACAGCACGGTTTTCAAGTTGCAGTATGAGGTACATCTGAGCACCAAGCCGGAAAAAGCCATGGGAGACCCGCGTCTCTGGGAAACCGCAGAGAATGCGTTGAAGACCGTACTGAAAAAAAGAAAGCTCGACTTCAAGCTCAAGGAAGGAGAAGGGGCATTCTATGGGCCAAAGATTGATGTGCAGATCAAGGATGCGCTGGGCAGAGAATGGCAGTGTGGCACGATGCAGCTTGATTTTCAGATGCCGGAACGTTTTGACTTAAGCTACGAAGGTGCGGACGGCAAGCGCCATCGCGTTGTTGTCATCCACCGCGCCCTCTTGGGAAGCCTGGAGCGTTTCATCGGCATCTTAATGGAAAACTACGCTGGAAAACTTCCGCTCTGGCTCAATCCCGTACAAATCAAAGTCATGACTGTCAATGACCGAAATGTTCCCTTCGCTGAGAAAATACTCAAGCAGGTGCAGGAGGCAAGCATCAGGGTTGAACCAGACTTCAGGCAAGAGTCCATTGGAAAGAAAGTGCGTGACGCGCAGATGCAACAAGCGAGCTTCATGGTGACGATAGGGGACAATGAAGTGCAGCAACAGACTCTGGCAATAAGAACGAGGGAAGGAAACGTCAGCTTTGGCATAAACCCGGCAGAATTCCTCAAGACTCTTCTACAGGCCATACGAGACAGGTCATAATGGACCCCCGCACGGCGCTTGGGGAAGTACAAAGCTCTCCAGCCTATGCATCGTGGCTCAAGGAGGGAAATCAGCAGTGCTTCTTGTTGAGTATCTTCCTCATGACAGAAGAGCAGTGGGAAGTCATTTTCTTCAACAAGGAAAAAAACAGCACGAGTTCTTTTGCAGTGACGAAAGAGGGTGTTGCTCTGATAGGAAAGGACGTTCCTTTGCTGCGGCAGGAAGAAGAGCCACAGCCCCTCGTCCTGGACAAGATAACGCTCACCAAGGAAGAGGCGGTAAGCATCTCAAGGGAGAGGCTGGCACAAAAGAGCAAGGGAGAACAAAGCTGTTTCGTCGTCCTGCAAACAAAGCAAGAGAAGCCCTGCTGGATTGTGGTGATCATGACGTCAGATATGCACATCTATCGTTGTGTCATCAATGCAGAAACAAAGGAAGTACGGGAAGAAAAACTGCAGGATTTGTCAAAGAGTTTTTCCGTGGAGAGGAAGCCCTAATCAGACCATTCGTTTATAAATGCGACTCCTATGGTCAATGTATCGTACAAACAATCGATGGGGATTGTAAGTAATATCAACAAGAAGTCTATAGTCTCCAACACGGATACGGTAACCATACTGCGCATCTTTCAAGGGTTCAAAGCCTCGTCCAGTTTCAGCAACGCGCCGTAACATCTTAACGATCCGTTGAGCCACCTCGTTGGGAAGTTTAGCTAACTGCTCCTCTGCGCGAGGATCGTAGAAAACAGCGTAAATCATAAGAAACGTTCTTCTATTTCTTGTTGAGATCTGAAAGTAGAAAGTGGTTTTTTACGCGATTCGTCGATGGCAATTTTTACATCGTCAGTAAGTTCTAGGTGTGATTCCAAAAGAAGTTCTTTCAGTTCATCAACCTCACGTTTAAGTGAAAGAACATTTCTATTAACTTGTTCGAGGGTAACTTTTTCCATCTGACCTAGAAAGAAAACCCCCTTTTATAGTTTTCGTAAAAAAAAGCATAAACTATGCGGAGGCTAATCCGAAACTTCAACAATCTTCTTTGCTGTCGTGAATCCAGAGACAATGCGCGCCGGTTTCTTGAAATACCGTGTTAAGAACTTCACTAATTCGGCATTTGCTTTGCCTCGGTCTGGAACAGCATGCAACGCTACCTTGAGGACGTCTCCTTCTGAAAGAATCTTAGTCTCAGGTT
>CAZDTM010000026.1:0-11698 GCA_964508385.1 Candidatus Woesearchaeota archaeon
AAACAAAAAAAGTCAGAACTGCAGACATCACTCCCCTCGGAAAGGAAATCGCGCAAGAAGCAAAAAAAGGGTCGTTCATTGAACGAGTCACTCCCTCGCTTCTCAAGGAAGGTACATGGAAAGGAAAACAGTTCAGGCAGTACGATCTTCAGGCAAAAGCGCCAACGCTGTACCCGGGAAAGAGGCATTACGTCGCGCAAGCGGTGGAATACGCAAGAAGAATCTGGCTTGACATGGGTTTCAAAGAGATGTCCGGCCCCATGACAACAACGTCCTTCTGGAATTTTGATGCATTATTCACGCCGCAAGATCATCCTGCACGTGAGTTGCAGGACACTTTTTTCCTCGAAGATCCTGAGTACGGCAGGCTACCAGACAAAAAACTCGTTGCGGCAGTCAAAGCAATGCACGAGTCAGGAGGCAACATCAAAAGTAAGGGATGGCAATACGAATGGAGAGAAGAAGAAGCAAAGAAGAATGTCCTAAGAACACACACCACCCTGCTCTCTGCGAAAACATTGGCAACACTCAAGGCATCAGATCTCCCAACAAAATATTTCGCCATTTCCACCAACTTCAGAAACGAAACCTTGGACTGGAAGCACCTCTGTGAATTCCACCAAACTGAAGGCATCGTCGTTGGTGAAGGATTAACATTCAGGCATTTGCTCGGCTATCTCAAGACATTCTTCAACAAGATGGGATTCGAAAAAGTGCGCTTCCGCCCGGGATATTTCCCGTACACAGAGTGTTCAGTTGAGCCAGAAGTGTACCACCCAACAAAAAAACAATGGATCGAACTGGGCGGCGCTGGCATATTTAGAGCGGAAGTGGTGGCTCCTCTTGTAGGAAAAGAGGTTCCTGTTCTTGCGTGGGGGCTTGGATTAACGAGAATGATTGCGCTGTACTACGACGTCCAGGATATTCGCGATTTGTACAGGAATGATATCAAAAAACTGAGAGAAGCAAGGGTGTGGATGAAGTAGCATGCCAACCATCACGTTAAACCGGCAGCGAGTGGAAAAAGCAGTAGGGAAGAAGCTCCCCGCAGACAAGCTCAAAGACCGCATCAGCATGCTTGGGACTGACATAGAAAGCATCACCGACAAGGAAATCATCGTGGAAATCTTCCCCAATAGGCCGGACATGCTCTCAGAGCAGGGATTGGCACGCGCCCTTTCTTCTTTCATAAAGCACAAGCCGGGGTTGAAGAAGTACATCACTAAAAAGTCTTCTTACAAAGTTTACGTTGACGACAAAGTCGCCACAGTCAGGCCATTCACGGCGTGCGCAGTCGTAAGAGGGCTTGCCATACATGAAGAGGCATTGCAAGAGATCATTCAGCTCCAGGAAAAACTGCACACCACCTTCGGAAGAAACAGAAAGAAATGCGCCATCGGTGTCTACCCTCTCGACAAAATTACCTTCCCCATTACGTACACTACGGAAAAGCCGGAAAACATCAAGTTCACGCCGCTGGACTTCAAAGCGCCAGCCTCGGCAGCAGACATTCTTGCAACACACAACGCAGGAAAAGAGTACGGCTACCTCTTAATGGGAGAGAGTGCATACCCGCTCTTCATTGATGCCACAAAAAAGATTCTCTCCATGCCCCCTATTATCAACGCAGAAGAAACAGGAAAAGTGACGACCACAACAAAAAACGTCTTTGTTGAGTGCTCGGGCCACCACCTCCCAACGTTGCAAAAATGCCTCAACATCATCGTCACAGCCTTGGCAGATATGGGCGGCGACATCTACGAGGTGGACGTCATCGGAAAGAAAATGAAATTCAAAAGCCCAAATTTCGCGCCAGAGAGCATGCCTCTCGACATAGCCTACATCAACGGCGTACTTGGTCTTCAGCTGACAAAAAAGCAAATGGGGGCGTATCTCGAACAAATGGGGTTTGGCATGCAGGGAAACAGTGTGCTCATCCCGCCGTATCGCGCAGACGTCATGCACAAAATGGATCTTGCCGAGGAAGTTGCTATCGCTCACGGATACGAGAATATAATGCCTCAACTCCCAACGGTCGCAACAGTCGGTGAAGAGCTGCCGTTGGAAACATTCAAGAGCCAGGTTCTTAGAGTTCTCACGGGTTTAGGATATCTCGAAACAAACACCTATCACCTGTCATCAGAAGGGCATCAGCTCATCAAAACAAACAACCAAGGATCTCAAAACAAACTCGTCAAAGTAAAGAATCCTGCATCAGAAGAGCACGCTGTTCTTCGCATCTCTCTGATCCCTTCCCTTCTTGAAGTGTTTTCCAATAACAAGCACAACCTCTACCCCCAGCTCCTCTGTGAAACTGGCGTTGTGTTCGAGAAAGGAAACAAATTCACAACAGAGACTGGAACGGTAGAAAAAACAAAGCTGGTCATGGCCGTAGCTGGTTCAGAAACAACCTATACGATCATGAAGCAGCATCTTGACGCCCTCTTCTCAAGTATCGGCGTGACAGCAGACTACAAAAAAGCAGACTATCCTCCCTTGATCCAAGGAAGGTCAGCAGCCATCTCAGTCAAAGGAAAAAACATAGGATCTGCAGGAGAGATTCATCCGCAAGTCCTAACAAACTACAGTCTTGAAGTGCCGGTTGCCGTCTGCGAGCTCGACCTTAAGGAGCTGCGCGCCCTTTTCGTGTAGGGGCGTCTCGGTACGGAGTAGTGCCAGAACACGCATAGATGTCGCTGACAGGATGAACTGGCGCCCCTGCATCTTGAAACGCAGCAGAAACAAACTCCCTAAGTTCTGAACGAACCTCACCATCATACCGAGCAACAGGACAATGCGCGACATAGAGCGAGTACTCGTCTGGTGAGACATGAGCTCGATAGGTTTTTGGAACACGCCGTTCAAGAATGACGAGTGAGGAAGACTCTCCAGAAATGCGTAATGAGCGATCAGAAAGCGTGTGCTTCGCGCCACAGTGAAGAAGGCTGGAGTGTAAATCGCGGTGTACTCTCGGGAGACGCTGTTTCTTAGAAAGAAATCGAGTGACTTCCTGCTTACGGCCATAGGTCAAACCAGCAAACACCCCAAGCCCGATCGCAAAAGCGAAAGGCAGTGTTCCCAAACGCAGGGCAGCATTTGCACCACTGAAAGGATCATTCGACAGAGTCATGAATTTTCCTACAGCATATTCCGCACCTGTAGCAGAGACAACGCATCCAAGTTCGACAGAACCAACATATGCTGCAAGATCGCGCCAAGCAATAACAGAAGAACCATCGTGATTGTGGCGTTTAGCGTGGCGAAGAACGTGCAAAACTGCATAGGAACTACCGGCAGCAAAGCCGCCAAAAAAACCGATCTCATTCATATGTGGCGCAGACGCATGATACGCTCCAATTTCAGTAAGAAGCTCGCCGATCTCGCAGAGAGCAATGCACTTGAACTCGAGCGAAGCGTTCACCCGGCACTCGTCAAGGTATCCGGAGAGTTTTTCACGAAACGATCTCTTCTTATTCAAGAGATACACAACGCGGTCCAATGAAGTGGCAGTCATGGTGAGTGAAAAGGAATGCGAAAAAGACAACAAAAAAGGCTATATAAAGATGGATGGCAAAAGAGGGAATAATCAGAAAGGCCAGTAGCGCGAGTAATCATTTCTGTTTGAGGTAATGAAACCGTACGTTGCTTCCAAGTTGCGTTCCCTTGATGCAACAAGACCGCTACGGTCAACGGTATCAAGCATGCGATCCAGCTGAACAGTGCGCAGATAGCCGCCATAGCCATAGTAAGGATAAGCGCCGTAGTAGGGATAATAGTAAGGATATCCTGGGTATCCAAAATATCGTGGCCCATAGTCCCAGGAGTAGAAAGCACTTGCCTGCTGGCTGGCAAAAGCGACACTCGCTAAAAGAAAGAGCAAGGCAAGGGCGAGTTTGAAGAGTCTCATGCTATTTCAAAAGACGTGGAACTTTATAAAACTTTCTATATTAATCACTTCAAAGTAATAAAACACTAACGAGACCTACAGGAAAACAGGCTCAGGGAAGCGGCATACACGGCATACCCTAAAAGAAGGATGCCAAGAAAGCCAAGCTCAAGGCCGCGAAAAGGAAGGAAAACAGCCACCCCGCCCAAACCAAGCACGTACGCCAAGCCAACGCCGCACGATGCGCACGTCGGGACAAGAACAGCAACAATCGTTCCAACGATCGAGCTCTTTTTTCCGCCAAGAATCTTGGCGGTGGTGTGCACGCGAAAGATGAAAAGCGAGAGCAAGATGCCAAAGAGAAGGCTGAGCACAATGAAGATGTACAGGGATAGAAGTTGAATGCTTTGCACACCGCCGACAAACAGTGAGGCAAAGAGAGAGAACTTTCCTTCAAGAACTCCTGCACGAAACAATAAACCAAGATTCGGTGCATAAACGTTCAGTGCGAAGAACGCAAAGGAAAAAAGAAGAGTGAGAAGAAAATATTTTTTGCGAAACAATACAAACAACAAAGTTTCTCCAGCGGTTGCAAGTTTGTTCATCATCGTCTGCATCAATGTACGGTTTAAATAACTTCTGCTGAAAAAAATAGCCGACAGTAACAAAAAAGTTGTGCAACATGCAGAACAAAACATTTAAATACAAAGATGCATGCAAAAATAACTATCACAACACATATGTTACAGAATAATTTTCATAACGTAACGCGATGTGTTGATACAAAAAGCATCACGCGCGTGATGTTCAAACAAGCGGAGGTTAACGATGAAGCGAAAAACTTCAGCTCGAAAAGCAACGAGAACAACTCGAAGCTCACGAGCTCGATCAAAGAGTCGATCTTCAAGACGAAGATAAACTCATGTGGGGCATCAAGCCCCTCTTTTTTTCAAAGAGCAGAGATACCTGCGTAAATCAATCATGTTTTGGTGAACAACAACGCCTTCTTTCAGTAAAAGCTTCTTCTTATTCCTTGCTCCAGAGGCAAAGCCGCCCAAAGAGCCATCCGCGCACACAACACGATGGCAAGGAACAATGGGCGCATAGGGGTTGCAATGAAGCGCTTGTCCAACGGCGCGATACGCCCTGGTCCCTAAGGCATGCGCCACATCACGATACGTGCTGACGCGACCACGAGGAATGGTTTTAACCACGGCATACACGCGTTCTGCAAAAGAGGTCATAAGATTTAAAAGAGGTGCAACATTAAAAAGATGATGCTGCAGAGAGCAATCTTTTTTGATAGGGACGGCGTCCTCACAGAAGAAGGGGGAAGCCCAGTAAGAGAGCATGAGCTCAGAATCTACCGTGAAGCGTTCGACGCATTGAAGATCATTCCCAAAGGCTTCAAGAAGATTATTTTCACCAACCAAGGATGGGTAGCGAAGGGATTGATGACGAAAGAAGAAGTGCACAAAACACACAGAAAGCTTGAACAAGAGTTCAAAAGGCGAGACATTGCCATTGATGGCATTTACATCTGTCCGCATATGGACGCACACAACTGTTCATGCAGAAAACCAAAGCCGGGAATGTTGCTTCAGGCGCAAAAAGAGCACGGCATTGATCTTGAGGGCTCTTATGTCATCGGAGACATGCTGCGCGATCTGGCAGCGGGAAAAGAAGTGGGCTGCACAACGATACTCGTCATGACAGGACACGCCGGCAAAGATAAGCAGTACACTCTTGAACCAGACTTTGTCGTCGAGAATGTCTATGAGGCGATACAGGCGATCGTACAACGAGAACAAGCAAAAGAAGAAGCTGCCGGCTATGAACTTCGCGGACGATAGATAGAATGATACGCAAGAGCAATGCGAGCATAAAGGATGGCAGAAGGGGGGCGAGTAGCGATGTCCTGAAGGTTGGCTGCCGTGATCTCTACCTGAAGTGATCGTTGAAGCTCTTCCCGACACTCGGCGCGGTTTGCAAGAGAGTCAAGTTGAGAAAAAGATACGTACGTGACAGGGACAGATAGGCGCGATGTTAGGGCGAGCACGAGGCGATCAGCAAGGCCGCAGGGCGAATCTGATTCTCCAATAAGATAAACGCGAGAAAGACCGGCAGCATCAGCACGAAGATTCGCTTCAGCAACAATGTGGTCAATGCATTGCGGGAAAAAACATTCTATGTCAGTCAAATGGTGCAATAAAGAGGGCGATACTGAAGAAGCCATTAAAAAAAAGAAGTATGGGATGGAGTATATATGTCTTTCTAAAGAGGGTAATAGTAATAAGATAGGTTTATAAAAAAGAAAAAGAAAAAGTGAAGGTGGCTGCCTACAAACAACGATGCGCTCTCTGCAAAAAGAACTGGGCATTGATGCGTTCTGGATACCAGCGTTTCCCCATCTGCATCGACTGTGAAATGAAAGTCATCGAAAGACCGGTGGAAGATCGATCCTTAGTCAAAATGTTTGATATCCCAAAAGAGTGGTATAGGGAAAACGCGTTTCTCAGAAGTGTGCGCTATCAGTATGGCCGGTTCGGCAGGCTCTCGGACAAGCAAAAAGAGACGTTCAAGAAAACAGTGAAAGAACTCAAACAGCAGAAAAAGACTCCCGCGAAACTCTAAAAGAAAGAGGAAGGCTGCCCTTCCCCCTCAGTCGTGGTCCCTCATCGACCTGCGTATCCGTGCTTCTGTTGACAACGTCTCGAGTTCCTCTGTGAGGTAACCGCTCATGTATCCTTGTTCCCGATCAGAGATCTCATCATCTAAGAGACCCTGCAACTCTTCTTCGTCGTAGAAATCGCTGTCTGGTTCGTCAAGGTATTCAGCATAGCCCTCTTTATGCCGCATACTTCCACCCCCACTCACCCCTCAGTCTATATAAAGGCCGAACTTCTATAAATAAGTGCATGATCCCGAAACGGTGGTAACGAAAAAGAGAAAAGGTTATCAAACAAACTCAGAAGAACGATGAAAAAAATCACGCTGTGCGGCTCAACAAAGTTCAAGAAAGCATTTGAAGAGTGGAATAAGAGCCTCACCCTCCAGGGCAACATTGTCTACTCTGTTGCATTCTTTAGTCATGCCGATGGTCTCGCTATCACAAAAGAACAAAAAACAATTCTGGATCAGGTACATTTCAAGAAAATTGATCAGTCAGATGAAATTTTTGTGCTTGATGTGAATGGCTACATCGGAGAGAGCACGCGAAATGAGATTAACCATGCAATAAAGACTGGAAAAAACATTCGTTATCTAAGCAAAGAATGTCCCAACTGGGAAGAGAGCACTTAAGCGCGGCAGACCCCGCCGCCATGTTTTTCTGCATATCTCTGGTGATATTCTTCTGCTCTGTAAAAAGTAGACGCCGGCACAATCTCTGTCGTAAGGGGCTTGCTGTAGATGCCGGCCTTCTCGAGTTTTCGTTGAGAGGCGAGAGCTTCCTTTTTCTGCTGCTCAGTAAAGTAAAAAATGACAGAGCGATATTGTGTTCCGACGTCTGGTCCTTGCCTGTTGGGGGTAGTGGGATCATGGCAATTCCAAAAGATCTGAAGAAGTTGGATATAGAAAACTTTCGAAGGATCGTATTCAACCAAGACGGTCTCTGCATGGCCCGTTCTCCCGCTGCAAACATCCTCGTAGGTGGGGTGTTGCGAGGCCCCGCCCATATAGCCAGCAGTGGTGTTGACAACCCCTTTCACGCGACGAAACGTCTCTTCCACACCCCAGAAACATCCTGCAGCAAAAGCAGCTTTCTCAGGAACAACCATGAAAAGAAAAAAGCAAAAGAACTATATCAAGGTTGCGATTGACTCCTTGGTTTTTCTGCTGTTAAATGGTATAACGATTGCGAGGAGTACCACAAAGAGAGAGCGTGCCGGCAGAAGCCGCGCAGCATCAACGATAAAGCAAATCAAGTAAGGCGTTAAGATGCGGTCCAGAAGTATCGAAAAAGGTGGTACTTTCATCCAGGATGGTCTTTCCTCGTTCGTCTGGCAAATCTTCCTTGTTCACAAGTTTGAGAGTGTATACCTCGCTCTCTCCAACAACCTCTGTGTCATAAGCCAGAAAAAGAGGCGAGAGATAAAGAGGTAGGTCTTCTGGAGGGCGGCACTGAACCCATCCCACGTTATAAAAAAGTGGCTGGTTCTTTATCGCTTCAAAGTATCCTAAAAAAGAAGGAAGCTCCTCTGGCGTAAATCGTCGCTCAACAGAAAGATCGTGTGGGCGCGCCGAAACAAAAAAGGACGGGGGAGTCCGCGAGCGCATCATGTTTAAAGAAAAACCAGTAAGGTGTGCGTAGCCTTCAAACAAAAGGTTTCGTGGTGTTGTTAAAGAAAGGTTGTACAGCGGATCCTGTAAACCATCAGAACTGGAACAAGAACTGCGTGAGCACACCAGAGCATAATCAAGGGCGCCACATGAAAAAACAAAAGGCGGCAGTTCAACTGGTTGAGAAGCATGATCTATGTTCAGCAGTGCGAGCTCCTCAGAGATCTTGCCCTTGTCGATAAGTTGCAAAAGGACATCAGCCACATCATCAAGGCTTGGCCGTTGAGGAAAGACAAATGAGTAAAACGTCCGCTCAATACGGGCAGAGAGTTCCGGAGAGACAAAAAACCGAGCTGAAGCCGAACCCTCAAGACGCCCCTCCAAGACAGATGGCTGACTCAGTTTCTCTCTTCGCAAGACCGGAGAGGGCGGCAACTGGGCCGGTTGAATGTTTCGTGGAACCGGCTGTAGAGAGGAAGAAGACTCTGAAGAAGAAAGGGGAAAAAGGGTGTAGAACGCACCACTTATGAGAAAAGGTACAGCAAGCAACCATCGAGAGAGTTTCATAGGAACCACCCAGAGAAATAACGCAAAGCGTACTTATTAAGGATGCGCTGCAACCGGCCTTGCACAATAAAGAAGGTGAGTGCTGCCAAGCATGGGATGTTTATGATGCCCTCATTGGCCACAGCAGAGGAAGACTGTAATCTGCCCCTTCACAAGATTATGGCGCCGCGGTCCAAGGTGATAAGGAAAGTTGTGCGTGGCAGAAGCAAAAGCTTTATATAACAGAACATTATAGTTTGTTATAAAACATTATGAGGTAAAAAATGGTACAAACAATCATTACGCTTGGAGAAAACGAAGATCGAGTTCTTCAGATTGTGAAAGGCAAGTATGGTTTAAAAAATAAGTCTGAAGCAGTAAATATAATCATTGAAAAGTATGAAGAAGAATTCTTAGAGCCGGAGTTGCGGCCGGAGTATATTGAAAAACTAACAAAGATAAAAAAGGAAAAAGGTATTCGTTTCAAAGGCATGAGTGAACTAAGAAAGGCAATAGAAAAAGAGTGACAACGATGCACACCCATGAGATCAAGCCGCACCTACAGCGAATTCTAAAAAAGCTTGCAAAGAAAGACAGCCATATGTATAATCAAGTGATGAACAAAATTGAGGAAGTGATAAATTCATCTGACGTTGAGCATTATAAGAACCTAAGATACGATATGAAAGATCAAAAGAGGGTACATGTTGGCCACTTTGTTCTGGTTTTCCAGTATGATAAACAAACGAACTTCATCAGTTTTGAAGATTTTGACCATCACGACAACATATACCAAAGAAAAAACTAGGCGAGCGAGAAAATGGATCACAACCCAGGGTGATAAGGAAAGTTGTATGCTCTTTTTAAGGGCTATAATTGCCCGATAGCCAAAAGTAGTCGTTTATGGTCCCGAATAAGAAAAGTAAAGTGTTCCAACTCTTGTGAGACTATCTCGTACACTTCTTTATCTCGTGACTGGTTTGATTTTGCCAAAAACTACACCTCAACGTATTGAATACCTACTAATTCCTCAGAAATCTCAGGTTCTTCCTCGGTGTGTAGATACGCACGAATAGCTTCTTTAGTTCGTTCAAGTAACTGATCGATGGTTTTTCCCTGAGTATGGCAACCAGGCAGTCCTACTACCTCTGAAACATACCATCGATCTTCATCTCGTTCGATAATAACAGTGTATCTTTTCGTCATAACAAGTATATCTGAGGGGTGTTTATATAATTTTGGATGGGGGCCGTAAGAAATTGGGCGGGTTTAGAAAGCTTCCATAGAGCCTCAAAAGCGACCCAAAAAGAGGGGGTAGTTAAACTTTGATTATAACGCCGCGACCCGGATTTGAACCGGGATGCCATTGCTGGCCAGGCTGAGCTGGTATTTCTGGACCGTTAAATTCCAGGCGTACACATCTTTTGGTGAAGCTTTTCCCAAAAGGTTCTGTGCAATACCAGGTTATGCGATCGCGGCAGCAAAAGAACGTTCAAAAAGGCACTTTAAAACCTTTGGATGATGCGAGAGAGGACTTTTCAAAAAAGAGGAGGAAAAGCTTATATAGTATATCAATAGCAAAACAATAGGTGACTATTGATGAAGCCAATGATCTCGACGATACAACTCGATAAACGAATAATAGAACAACTCAAAAACGCCAAAGAATACCCCCAGCAGACATACGGAGAACTTCTGGAAAAAATGACGAAGATCTTTATAACACTAAAACAGAGAAATCAATACGATGAATTCCTTCATAAGATCCAACAACCA
The DNA here is from genome assembly GCA_964508385.1 of Candidatus Woesearchaeota archaeon. Lineage (GTDB taxonomy): Archaea > Nanobdellota > Nanobdellia > SCGC-AAA011-G17 > UBA489 > CAZDTM01. The sequence goes on from CAZDTM010000026.1 coordinate 10,490, forward strand.
AAGATGAAGGAGTTATGGGACAACAAAAAAGACGAGGCCTGGGAGAATGTATGAATATGGGGATGTCGTACTCGCCACAGTTCAGTTTGTCGACACGTTTGAAATAAAGACAAGACCGGCAGTTGTGTTATTCGAAGAAAAGGGGAATGTAGTCATTGCAGGAATAACGAGCAACCTTGAAATGAAGGGAATTTCTCTAACAAAGAGGGAGGGGGCAATACAAGACAGCGTAATTAAGCTAAATTATCTTTTTACAATTTCAGAGAAAATGATCAAAAAAGACCTCTTCAAGATTACTTCAGAGAAAAAACAGGAGATCAGAAAAGAGCTAATGAGAAGGCTACAGTAAAAAGCGACAACTATAAAAGCAACAACGAGATAAGCACAAGAAACGCGCTCGCATCTTGTTTCTAAAAAAAGAGCGCAATAGATAGAGAGGACTCCTAAAGATTTAAGCATTTCGCTACAGCAACACAATCACGGAAAGAGTGATATTGCTAGACCCACAAAAACATCTACACATACGGCGCAATAAATCCTTTTATACTCTGCCGCACCATCTAGGAAGAACAATGATAGGGATAGTAACGACAATGTTAGCGTGTACGTGTTGCGGGCTCAAGCTCAGGCAGCTTGGGAGGAGAAACAGGGAGCACGTCCTAGACAGCATTGTGAAAATGCGAAACAGTGATGACAAAGAGCAGCAAAGCAGAGAGATCCGACGCCTCGTAGAAAACCTAGAAGGCTTCAACCAGAAAGGCTACGACGTCGACATCTTGTTGGGAATCGTCAAGAGACTCGCATAAGCAAAGGTCCAGGCTCCTTCTAGAGAATTCTGTCTGCTGTTTATCATCTGCGGAGAAGATCAAAAAAGGTTCTTAAGAGAGTGCGATAGAAAGATTACTCAAGCATCTCGATCTCGATATTGACGCCTTCAGGAATAGGAACTCTCATCACCAGTTTTAAAGCGCGCTCATCCACGCCCAAGTCAATCAGCCTCTTGTGGATGCGCATTTCGAAATTGTCGAAGCTCGCTTTTCCATTGCCGCAGGGGCTTTTTCTGGTGGTGTGCTTGAGGCATTGGGTAGGCAGAGGAATAGGCCCGCTCAGCTTGGTTTTGGTGTCCTTCGCAATATGCTTGATGCTTTCGCAGATCTGATTGAGCTTGCTGATGTCGATGCTGGCTAAGCTAATGCGTGCTTTTGGCAT
>CAZDTM010000027.1:0-514 GCA_964508385.1 Candidatus Woesearchaeota archaeon
AAGAGAAATACTTCAGAGCTGCCCGCAGCGGCCAAGTTGAAGGATCGAAAGCAAGTTACTTTGGGTAGTAATCATAGCGACAATTTTTTAAATTTTAGTTTCTTAGACGCGATATGCCGGACATCATCTACGACGCCAAAACAGAGCAATACACAGCCCGTATTGAAGGAGAATCATTTGACCAAGCGCTCGACCTTCTTGCTGCTGCCAACCTCTCACTCATTCCTGCACACATCAACACACATCTCCGAAGAAAACTAGGCCCACAAGCGTTCATCTCCAAGAACGGAAACTACACAGCACAAGGCATCTTCCGTACCAACTCAGGGCTCCACTTCACTAACAATTCCCCGGTTCTTGTTCATCCACGAGAAGCAACAGCAGCCCACCGTATACGTAAACCCTACATTGCCCCAACAGAGGACATCACTCGCGCCTTAACAGACGCAGTGGAAATAACAGAAGAAGTAATCCCGCTTCAAGAACTCCCCGCTACACCAATTGGTCAATTCCC
>CAZDTM010000027.1:524-11510 GCA_964508385.1 Candidatus Woesearchaeota archaeon
CGTTTTTTGTGGGATTACACAACCATTCGAGAACTCTCCATTTGTGTTTCACTCGTAGAAGGAGAAGCAGTCCAACTATGGTTTGGTAGCCTTGGCGCCAAATGTAGGCTGGGCGGCAGCCATGGTCTCAGTTACTGCACGGTGCGCGGGGTACGAGTAAGCACCGCCGGCGCCTCGCCGAATTCTAAACTCTATTCACCTGAACAAATCATCGCCGCCTTTGAAAAACAAAAATTACCCGGTTTAGAAAGAATACTTGGAGAGCTACGGGAAAACCTTAAGTAATCTGTCCAACTCCAATCTCAACCGTGTGTTCAGCTTGGCTCACCATGCCGCCACTTTTCTCAGGCAAGTCTGTGTACTGTTTCAGAATGCCCTCTTTTTCCAATTGTCTCAAGGCAAACTGGTAATTCGGCACCTGCTTGATCCACCGAGCGCAAAAAGGAAGCGTGTTGAACTCATTCATAAAATACTTTAAAGCATCACGCAGGCTCTGCAGTCTAACAGGTTTTATCTGCTGAATCATATAGACACCACAAGGCTTCCCACCACCCACGACTCCGATACCAGTTGTTGCAAAAGGCTCAATAGCGATATGCTGCCCCTCAACAAGTTGCGTTGTGTCTCCGTTATCAAAGTTAGGAATGGTCGGCTCATCATGAACAATCCATTCACCAAGACCGTGCCCCGACAAATTAGTGATCGCCTTAAATCCATAGCCGGTGATCGCCTGGTTAATCGCGCGCCCGATGGTGCGAATCTGGTTGCCGGGAATACACTGCTCGATAGCCGCTCTCAACGCCTGTTCTGATGCTCTAATCAATTCTTTCCATTGCGTCGTTCCTATCTCAACAGTCACTGCAGTGTCTGCAACACAGCCATTCACATGCGCCCCAATGTCGAGCTTCACAAGATCTCCTGCATGCAAAACGCTGGGATCATCAACCTTTGGCGTGACGTGCGCAGCCATATGGTTGACGCTTACATCCATGGGAAAGGCCGGCTTCCCGCCAAGCTCAACAATCTTTTTCTCAACAGATTCAACGATGTCAAGATGCCGCACACCAACCCTTGCTAGGGTGAGTGCATATTCTCTTGCCTCACGTGCAATCTTCCCTGCTTGTTGCCAGTCATTCATGAAAACTCATCCAATTGTTTCTGCTCTTTCGGAGCGATCTCCCGTTCGCTGTAACCCAAAGCTTCAAATATCTTTCCTACAGCCGGAAGAATCTGATTGTCAATGTAGTAGTCTGCGTCATATCCTTGAGCATCCTCAAGCAGTCTCGCTTTGTCGCGAAGTTTGCCTTCTCCTTTGTCAATAACATAGGAAATCATCATCCCGGACCGTATCTGATAGCCTTTTTTTGCCATCGCCTTCGCAACTTCTACATGGGGCCCCACAGACTCGTAGTCTGCAAGATCCTTTCTCAGCTGTTTGTGGATGACCATCTTTTGAAGGGGAATCTTTCCTTCTCGCGTATCCTTGATGACATCTCGAACATACATCACTGCCTTGTCCACGTTTTGCTCCGCAAGAATAGTCTCAATCACCTTCTTCTGGACTTCTTTGGCAAGGACGCTCCAGTCACCACGAATGGTTTCAAAGCCAGTCACTTTGATCTTCCCCTTTTCGTCGATCAAAGCATACTTCTTCTTCGCGCCTTTTTCTTCTCCTTTTTTCATGACAAAGAGACCGCGGGGGTAGTATCCTTCAAGTTCTAATTCCATCAGACTGGGTAACTCAGTATTTATTTCATGTAGCAACCTATCCGCATCTTTGATACCCTTCTTTTTTCCTAGAGATATAAATATCGAGTCTGTATTGTGCACCAGCACGTAATTTGCAAAGAACCGATGAGTGTCTTTTACTTCCAAATCATAAACATACTTGGGTTTTTTTATTTTCACAATATTCTTAACAGATTGAATGTCGAACTCAAAGTCTCTTATATTCCTCTTTTGAAGGCCATCTGTTTTTCTGCTGGCTTTTTTGTTCTTCCTTGCCAATAAGAACCCTATCTCTCTCACAAATTTTTTTGTGTCTTTGACGAGTACATACTTTGATTTGCTTCCAGAGGAATATGTTTTCTTTTTAGTTTTATATCTGTTTATTGTGTTGCCTTTGAAAATAGAGTTTGATACGCCCACCCTGTACAACAGTTTTCTTGCTTGGTTTATGTATGCATCTTGTATGGAAGTATATCTTATTATAGGTGCATTGTTTCTCATGATAACGGTGCCATCAGCTGAAAACAGCCCCCTCAAAAAAGCGCGTATATTCTCCTCTCTTTCATGAAACAGCCACTCCGGAATAACTTTTCTTTTGCCATCCCTGCAATGTTCTGATACAATCCCCACTAATTTTAGCCCGCTGAGCCGTATGTCCCCCCTTCTGGACTTGCTCCACCAGTAATTAGTTATATACCCCAAGCTGATGAGGGGGTTTATAAGGGTGTGAAAAACTTCTTTTTTATCAAGCCCCAAAGACAATCCTAAATAATAATCCTTCTCGCGTTCATTCTGCCGCTTGTTTCTCGTAAAACTTCCATCACCTATAAAGTAGCCAATGAATTCATATATTTTTTGGTGATACTCTTTTGATTTCACCCCCCCGCGTGGAATGCTTTTCAGACAGACTACGCTATTGGCCCTTTTTTTTATTTCATCTGGTCTCATCTCTATCAATCTACTGAGAGCATTACCGACCTTGTTAAAGGCCAGAGATTGATAGCCGATTAATGAGTGATCTTCTGTCACGTCTAGATCCCAGTCATTAGTGAATCTTACTTTGTACATCTTCTTTTTGCAAGAGTGTCTCATTACGTAAATAACGGGCTTAAAAACAGAATTTCCACGTTCATCTAATGTAAGAACTTCAACGCGATCTTTGAAGTTATACTCTTTCCCAACGGAACTCTTAAAGTCTGTATTTTCAAACAGATTCTCGATCTTCTCCTCAAAGATCTCGTCATTTTTCCTTGCAACAATTTTTGTATCGCCACCAACACTATCTCCATAAATAACCTGAAAGCCGTCTTTCTTCGCCTTTTTGATAACATTTTGAATATACTGCCTTCCATACGCGGTGATGGCAGCAGCACACTCATTAGAATACCATCGCGCCCCGGAAAAACCAAAGTACCCATAGAAGCTGTTCGCCAAAGTCTTTAAGCTGTACTGCCGAGCATCCAAGATGGGGTCTGTTTTCTTCCCCTCTTTTTTCATGATTTCTTTGATTCTGCTTCTCCGTACTAAAATCTCGCGCAGGATGAGCGGAATAAACCCGTCGTGAGTATAATCAAAGTAGTATCGCACTTCCTTCTTTCCAGCCTGAATAGGCGGGCTCGGTTTGCTGTGGTGTGTGTCTTGCGTTAACGTACTGACACAGATATTGTGTGCGGTGATAATGCTGGGGTACAAACTCTTGAAGTCAAACACAACAAGATCCTTATGAAGCCCAGTAACAGGTTCATGCACAAAGGCGCCAACATAGCTTTCGTAGTCTCTTTTTGCCATCTCCCTGCCCATTGGCCTGTTTGGTGCAATTTCCTTGAACTGTCGCGCCTGCCGAAGAAGATAGGATTCCACCAGTCTCCCGTAGCTCATTCTGCACACATCATCAGCCGGCAGGCCAACCAGCTTCACAAATTCGTGAAGGTGCGGAAGCACGGCCAGCGTGACTTTGTAAGTGATCCGAGCATCTTGGAGGTTGTATTCGCAAAACGGAGCAAGAGGTTTTTCCTTGCTTTCAATAGCTTCATAGAGGCCGCCAATGTCAACAGATTTTACCTTGCCTTCGCCAATAAGGTGGGTCGCGACAGAGTGAAGGTCCAGAGAAGAGATTCCTAAACGCACAATCATAACACGCCGTAAAAACTTGTAGATGTCGATATGAGCAATTCCAACAATCTTCACCGTGCCGGCGTCTGCACTACGACTGAACTTCACCGCGCTTCCATCCTTGCCCAGATCAAGTTTAATGCGATATTTTTGTGCTCGCGCGCGAATATAGGGAAAATCAAATCCATCGGAAAAATAACCTACAAGATAGTCTGGATCATACTCCTTGACAATCTCTTTGAAACGAACCAAAAGTTCAGCCTCATGTTCAACAAATTCCACATAAGGGGGGGGATTTTTGAAGCTCGGCGCACAGAGCACTTTCTGGTAGTTTTCTCCATAAAAGGAGATCATCACAATGGGATCTGTTTTTGCATCAGGAATGCGAATCTTGCTCGCCACTTCAATGTCAAAAGCGAGAATGCGCGGATGTTCAAGAAAATCTGTAGCATCATGACTTATCGACGTTGCATTGAGAATAATCTCTGCATCAACAGGCTCATCCACCACCTCTCCCTCAACGGTCACCAGTTCCAGAGGACTTAAGTCAGTATCAATTAAGTATCGCCTGTAGAAATGAATATCTGCCTCCAGGCAGGCTTCGACTCCGCGTAACTCCTGAATTTCTTCTCTGAGAGAGGGAACGGACTGCGGGGCATTAGCAAAGACCTGAAGCATGACCCTCGCTTTTCCAATGTATCTTTTCTCTTCAACAGAGACTGCAGTGATATATGCAACCTCGTCATCTTTTCGTACTCTAATTCCCGCGATTTCTTTCTGAAGTTTCACAAGATCAGCAGTAGGAGAAGGAAGCACCCAAAAATAGGGTCTAAATCGTTCATCGTAGACGCAGACGCTTTTTCCTTTCTTCGTTCTGCCAAAAATGCGGATGGCAGTTTTCCCACCAGATGTCGTCACGTAATCAATGTCAAGCGGGTAAAAAGAGACAGTTGCCATACGTCTACGCAGACTGCGTCTTTTTTAACACTTTCCCGGCAGAATCGTAAAGTTTATAAGTAAATTAACTACTCTATAATAGTAATAAAAAATGAAAAAGAACTTGTTCAGGTCTTCATTGGGGTTGTTTGTCCCGCTTGTCGCCGGTGCTGCAGTAGGCTTGGTGTATAGCGGGGTACGAACGACTACCAAAGAGGTTTCATCTGCTCTAGAGCTTTCCGCATGTTCTCTTGAAAGAAGGATTGATCAGGAAACAACATTACGCAATTTTCCAAGGTACACTGACAAAAGATATCACGCGTATGACGCTCACATCATTCACATGGTAACAGCCCTGAACGCTCACTTTAGAGACGTTCCGCACTTCAAACCTCTCGATCCCCACATTGTGAAAGCAATGGTGATCAAAGAAACCGGAAGCCCACGTGACAAGGAAGCGTTCAATCACGATCCTCTGCAAATTGCAAACACCGGCGACTACGCTCTTGACGAATTAAAACAACAAGAGACTTACAGCAGGCTCGGTCTCGCTAATGAAACAAGTCGTTTTTTGAGGTATAGTCACACATCACGGCGGAACGGAGAATGGAATTATTCTGCGAAAAGAGTAATGAGACCAACCGACAGTCTCTATGGGGGAATTATTTTCCTCTACGCGAGAGCGTTTGACTACAAGGAGGCGACCAGAGAAACAGGAACAGATCTTCTTGAGCACGTGGTAAGAAAAGGAGACAGGCTGTCTAACCTGGCTCTGGCGCGCCACACAACGGTTGACACCATGGTAAAATATACTCCGGGTCTCAACCCAGACAAGATATGGCCGGGTCAGAGAGTATACTTCAAAAGGGCCGAGCGACGCGTCGTCATCAGCACATTCAATTCTTGGGAAAGCGCAGTTGCGAGATATAACCATCATGGAAATCCACAATACGCAAAAGAAGTTTTTGAGTTAGTAAAAAGCGGCGAACAGAAAAAGCCTAGTAACTGACCAATACTTTGTTTCTTGCAACAGAGCTTTTCAAAGGACTAAAGAGATAAGAATGATTCTCATCAAAATATCCACACCTGAAGTTCTCAAGGGGAATGCCGCTCCGCTTGCTTAACATGAGCGCATAAAAGTATACCTGCGTGCTTGCATATTTTTCCCTGTGCGCATTCGGCTTGTAATCCCAGATCCAGACAGTATTATCATCAACGCGCAAGACATCGATGTGCCCCGTTAATGGCAGCTCAGTTCCAAAGAGTTCTTGGTATCCCTGAAATTCCTGAGCCGTCAGCCAGATAGGCACTTCCATCGCAATCGTTTTGTCATCGTTCTCCAGCATAAACACCTGAACGCGGCTGTGGTTGTCTCGGAAGCGCGTAAAGTTCTCTCGTAATCCATGGCGCGCAAGTACGCTCACTTCGTGGCCAGTCACTTGTGCAACATCGTGGTACGTTCTAAACTTCAACGTGCTGCTTCGCGGTCCGCTAAAGAAATAGTCATCCGGGCAGGACTCAAAGACCGCATGCAGGTAGTTTTTCAATGTTGAAAAGCCATTAGCGCAAAGACGGCTTGTTTTGTCCTTGTGAACGCGGTACATATAGAAACCGCCGCTGTGACCTAAATTTCGCGCCTGAATAACCACGTAGAGTCCCTCTTTTGCCGTGTTTCATTTTTCTTTTCGTCCTATATAAAGATTTCTTCATGCGCCCAGCACAGATCTTATAAATGATAGCATACTAAGAAGAAGAATGGGAGTAAAACTTGCTGACATCGTAACAAAAAGGCCGCTGTCTTTCGACGATCTTGCAGGGAAAAAAATAGCTCTTGACTTCTCCAACTCAGCCTACCAATTTCTGTCCTCCATCCGCCAGCCCGATGGCACCCCTCTAACAGACAATCAAGGTCGTATCACGTCGCACTTAGTCGGTATCTGGTCTCGCTTCACAAACCTTATACAGCGAGACATCAAACTCGCTATTGTTCTCGATGGCCAGGCACCAGAACTAAAACTGACCGAAGCCTCCTCTCGTCACGAAAGAAAAAAAGAGGCTGAAGAAAAATACCAGCAAGCACGAGAAGAGGAGAATACAGAAAAAATGGCGCTCTATGCAAAGCAGTTTACGCGATTAACAAAAGAGATGACTCTCGAAGCAACAAAGCTCCTCACTGCGATGGGAATGCCAGTCATCCAAGCACCGGAAGAATCTGACGCGCAAATGGCCTACATGAACAAGCAAGGCGACGTCTGGGCTTCTGGATCGTCAGACTACGATTGTTTGCTACATGGCGCGCCACGCCTCCTCACAAACCTCACTCTTTCGCAGAAGAAAAGACTGTCTTCAGGCGCCGTCGTCAAGATACAACCGGACCTGATTGAGCTTGAAGGAGTGCTTAAAACAACTGGGCTCACTCAAGAACAGCTGATCTATCTCGCGATCATTGTTGGCACAGACTACAATGAAGGCGTACATGGCTATGGCCCAAAAAAAGCATTGAAGATGGTGCAAAGCCATAAAGATCCGGAGCAATTGTTTTCTGCGCTTGATGCAGACTTTGATTGGCAGGAGGTCTACAACACCTTTGCCAACATGAAGGTTCAAAAAAAGTACACTCTTACCTGGAATGAGCCGGATGCAGAAAAAATTCGGGAACTGCTTGTTGAAGAACATAACTTCTCAGAAGAACGTGTCAATGCAACACTCGAAAAACTTCAGAAAGGAAGAGCAGTAAACCAAAAAGGATTGAACGAGTGGTTCACATGAAACTCAAAGAAGCTCTCGTCCCTCTCTTGACCCCTGAAGAGTTGGACGCAGCACCATCCTCTTTTGATACCGTGGGCGACATTGCCATTTTCAACGAAATTAGTCTGGTTCTCAAGAAAAAAGAAAAACGCATTGCAGAAACGTTGTTGAAGCTTCACAGTAACATCAAAGTAATCCTTAAGAAGACAAGAAAGTATTCAGGAAAACTTCGGACACCAAAACTTGCGTATCTCGCAGGAGAGAGAAGAAAGACAACGACACACAAAGAAAACGGCGTATCATTAATGCTTGATGTGGAAAAATGCTACTTCTCAACGCGAACGGCAACAGAACGGCAGCGAATTATTTCTCTCGTAAAAAAAGGAGAGTCTGTACTGGTGATGTTTTCCGGCATTTCACCGTTAGGTATAGCAATAGCGAAGCACACGAAAGCGAAAGAAGTGTATGGCATTGAGCTCAACAAGATCGCGCACAGTTTTGCAGTGAAGAACGTAGAGTTAAACAAAGTAAAGAATGTCATTCTCTTTCAAGGCGACGTCAAAAAAGTTCTTGCTCACGTAAATAAAAAATTTGATCGTATTATCATGCCCCTCCCAAAGGAAGCGGAACGGTATCTTCCGCTTGCTCTCAAGCACATCAAACCAAAAGGTTCAATTCACCTGTATGCGTTCTTAAAAGAGGAAGAGATACCACAGAAAGTAAAAGAATACAAAACCAGGTTTCATGGCGTCAAAGTAGTACGTTGCGGCCAATATGCTCCTGGTGTAAACCGTGTATGCATAGACTTGAAGAAATAGTCACAATCCAGGCAACAATTCTTTCTTCACTTTCAGCGCACTAGGTGCTTCACCGCCGTGCCAGCTTCTCTTAGGATGAATGCCCACAGGATAAATGCGCTCACTGTTGTCATCTAAAATAATAGCTGCCCCCTGCTCTTTAGGCAAATTACTCAGGTACGTTTGCAAATCAGTCACCAAATAACTCTGCATCATGCTGTTTAATGCTTCAACATCGGCTTGTGCGGTCAAACGATGGCTGATGATGATATCACTCTGCGTTAAAACATCTTTATGAATTTCACCGGGCTGTTGTGTTACGAGAATCATGCTAATCCCTGGCTGTCTTCCTTCCCGAAGCAATTGTACTAACGCATCCGTCGCGGGGGTCTTTCCTTCCCTTGGCAGGAACTCATGCGCTTCATCAATGATTACCCACACCATTGGTTTCTCATTCGGTTTTTCTTCGGTAAAGAAAGTTCGTTCTTCTTGAATCTCTTCCATTTCTTCCTTCTTACGCGCTTTAATACGCTCTCCCAATAACTTTCTGCTGATCAGCCCAATCACCAAGGCCTTCACATTCCAATCTCCGGCCTGGCTCGTGTACGCGCTAATGTCAAGAACAGTCACGCCTCCGGGGGTCATGATGTCCTCAATGGTGGTTCCTTCCTCGCCAAACAATCCCCACTTCTCTGCAACAAGCAGCCTGCTTTCAACGACAATTTTAATCTCTGAAGGAATTTTAGAATCTTTTTGGGCAGTAGCAACAATATCACGAATCGAGTAAAGATCGCGTTCTTCTTTGAGCGAATCAATCGCTCGCCCAAGCGCAATGCCAAAAGCGCTCGTTGGGCTCTCCTCAAAGACCTGGCACCAATCATCCGCAGAGAGCTCACTGACACGCAGGGTAAATGCAGCGTCACTAGGAATACCTTGCCTGATGTAGTCCTGATGAAATCCTTCTGGAGTGAGAATACGAACATCGATTTTCTGAGGGAGCAACCCCCACTCAGCAAGCAGTTTTTCCTGTCGCGTATTTGGATATTTCATGGTCCAGAACACGCCCAGGGTATCAAAGAAGAGGACGCTCATGTTTTGCCGAACTTCTTGTGGTATGAGACTGATTTCTTCCGCAATAACTGAAGAACTGTAGCTCTTGCCCGAACCTCTTTTGCCACAGATCATCGCGACATGCGTTCGTGCAACATCCATGTAGACTTTGCTGCTCAAGGAGGTTGTTTCTCCCATTTTAACGAAGAGCTTTCCTAAGTATACTGTCGCATTGTCTCCAAAAAGCTCTCGGTCTTTTGGGTTACGGCCGATAATGATACTGTATACCACAAAAAGACCAACCTGCATCGATATTTAAATACTATGAGGAAGATAAACCAAACAAGGTATCGAAGAAGCAATAAAAGTTACTCTTAAAAAATAGTAACAAATAGAAAGATTTATAAACAAGCGCATATCTATATTTAACCATGAAAGGAGCATTTATTGTTAATCCTACTGAAATCGAGGAGTTCAACAGAGAGGAGTGGTTTAGTGAATCCCCTGAAGCACTCACAAGAATACTAAGAGCACTACCTTTAGAATCTCGACTTGACAAGGATCTGAGTGAAGGAGAATCAATAACGTTCAAAGTCAGCCCTGAAGGGAGTGAAGAAGTAAGAGGGGTAAATCTCCCCGTTTATGACATAACTCCTTCTGAAGAGGTTGGTATGTACAACAACAAGGGTGGTCCGGTTATTGAATTTGTTGATAGTAGCCAAAATTATGTTACAATGGCCTTCTCAGGCAAACTCTTTACTTTTAATTACCAACCCTAAACCAAAGTTGTTACTCTATCTCTCACCAAATCATAAACTACATAGTTTCTGCCTTGCATTCTGCTAACCCGCCCAGATAACTCTTGGTTAGAAGTCTCAAACACCCCCACAAACAAAACCTTTAAATATTCTAAATATTTACACAGGACACACAGAAAAGAGAACAATGCCAACAATTACCCTTTCGGTTCCAGCAGAACTCAAAAAAGAGATGGAAAAATCGAAATTTATCAATTGGTCAGCAGTAGCTAGGGAAGCAATCGGAGAAAAGGTAAAACAGCTCCGCATTCTCAGCGCTATTGCAGCCAAATCAGAACTAACCGAAAAAGATGCGGAAATGTTGGGGAAAGACATAAAACGAGCGATGTGGAAAAAATATCGGCGAGAAGGGTGGTAAAAAAATTTGTGGTTGATACAAACTGTGTGATATCCGCGCTCATCAAGTCTTCTTCCTCAAGACACATCCTCTGTTCAGAGCATGTTCTTTTCTGTGCACCAGAACATCTGTTTACTGAGCTGCTTAACCACAAAACAGAGATTCTAGAAAAAGCGGGAATCACACAAAATGATTTCTCCCTTCTGCTGTCTGCGCTACTGCCTTGCATTCATCTCTGTCCTGAAACGGAGTTCCGGAGATATAAGGAAAGAGCTTTAGCGTTAGTGGAACATGAAGAAGACGCTCCATTTGTTGCGCTTTGTCTTGCAAAGAGTCTGCCTTTATGGTCAAATGACAAGGGATTCAAAAAACAGGCCGTCGTAAGAGTCTTTTCTACAGCAGAACTCATCGATGAACTAAGAAAGTCCAAAGAATCCCTAGGAGAATAATCTTGCAACCC
>CAZDTM010000028.1:0-11235 GCA_964508385.1 Candidatus Woesearchaeota archaeon
TCTCCTCCCTGAACTATCACTTGATGCATATACCCTTTCTTTACAATTGTCCTGCCGTTTAGAGTAGAGGTTTGTGTTTCATCGTAATACCTAGATCTAATTGTCGACGCGATCCCTTCCTGCATAAGCACGTGGTGAAGATCTTCAGCCATTTGCTTGCTTGCTGTGCAGAACCCTGCAGCATATATCCTCTTCTGATCTCTTAGTTCAACGTGTCCATCACCGTCAAAATAACCCGAAAGAAAACTAAATAAAAGTTCGCTGTTGAGCCGGAACATAAACCCTGGAAGTTTCAATATTCGTGCTTTTCTCCCTTGTTGGAATCCGATATTCTGTAACATTTTTGCTAGGAAAATTGAGTCCCAGCAAAGCACTGGTGTTCCACTAGAACTTTTTTTCAAGAATGGCTTCTTACCGGCGAGAGAGAGAATTAAAGACGCGTAATAATCCAGCACTATCTGGTCTCGATTTGTTGCGTATAACGCTCGTTTAGATATATATCCATCTGCTGCCATAAATCCTACTAAACGTAAGAATTCTTTTGTGAGCTGCGGTTTTGGCATGGTGTACTTTGATGAAGAAACCGCCTCAATCGCCAAGAAACATTCGGGCTCTTCCAACCTTAATACAGAAATTAATTGTCGCAGGAAAAAAACTTTCAAGAGGTATTCCCCTCGTAGAACATGCAGAAAAAAGGAGTAGGACATCCTATCCTGAATGTGCGCCATCCAGAATCTTTTTATAGACCCTGAGTTCTCTATGATCTTCTCTTTGATTTTTTTGAGATACTCTACTTTCATTTTGACATAGCCATCTTCAGGATATGACTTAAACATCATTTGGTCTTTTTCTTCTTGACTTAAGGGTGAGTTATTATACCTCCTTGCTGTTGCAACCGTATCGCCTATCTGCAAAGCCCTGACTTCTTTCCACAGAAGGTTTCCTGCTTGGTCTATAACCAAAAATTTATGTTCTTTAGTTGCTGTAATTTCTTTTCCTGATTCAGTCTTCAGCTTCACAATGGTTTTGTTGTTTTCAACAGTTGCCTTTGTAGCGACTTTTCCAGACGTTATCTTCAGATTTTGATCAATACATTGAACTTCGTCACCTGGTGTGATTTCTTCTATTTTTTTCCACGTTCCATCTTTAAGAAGGATTGGCGTTTTTCCTTCTAAACAGACAACTGCTCTTAGCTTTCCTTCTTTGAGATTGTTTTCAATCTCGAAACGGTGGCGCTTGCTCAAGCTTCCATGATGAGCTCCAATGTTTTCCAGATACTTCGAGGGGAAAAGCGTTTTGAGATGATGAACAACGCGCTCGGTTGCGGACCGGGTGTTGGTGAAAATGAGGGTTGTTTTGTGCTGCTGAATGAGGTCATCAAGCTGGTTGTAGAGGGCTTGGTGTATTTTTTCGAAGCTGACATCAATGAGATCGGGGAGGGGAGAGATAACCTGCAGATCAAACTTTTTGGTGAATTGCACGTTCGCGATCTTGCAGTCCCTCTTCGGCCCAACGAGATATTGCGCAATCTCCTCTAACGGTTCAACTGTTGCGCTTAAACCAATACGACAGAGACCGGGGCTGATGTACTCCAAGCGCTCCATCAACAGGTTCATGTGCACGCCGCGCTTGTTTTCCGCCAGGGCATGGATCTCGTCGATGATGCACCAAGTTGTTCCCCGCAGGAGGTCGTGAAAGCGAAAACTGGTGAGCATCAATGCGAGGCTCTCTGGCGTCGTGATCATGATGTGCGGGCATTTCCGCAGCATGCGCTGGCGCTCTGTTGGAGAAGTGTCGCCTGTTCTGACACCTACACGAATGTTGAGCTCGTGTCCTTTTGCCTTTGCAAGAGCAGCGATTTCCTTCAATGGCTCCTCAAGGTTGCGAGCGATGTCGTTGTTCAGCGCCTTGAGGGGAGAAATGTAGACTGCGTACACCCTGTCCTCAATTTTTTTCGTCAGCGCGAGCGTGACAAGCTCGTTGAGAATGGCCAAGAAGGCCGTGAGGGTTTTTGTTCCGCCTGTGGGGGCGCAGATGAGGATGTTGTTGCGTTCATGAATTTCCTTGACGCCATAGAGCTGCGGCTGCGAGAAGCTGCTGTATTTGCTAAAGAACCACTCCTTGACGAGAGGATGCAGCAGGCCCTCCACTGTCTCAGCGGGATATGGTTGTTCAAGAACAGTCACCGACATGTATTCGTGATGGTTTAGAAGCAGCCTTATAAACATTCTTTTATACTCGTCTTTTCTTTTGCATCACTTTTGACACCCTTTATCTTAGACCAAAAAACAAGAATTCGTAGTCTATCTGGCTTCTGGTGGCGTTTGGTTAGACTATGGCGGAAGGGGTCTGAAGGCCTCAAGAGGTCGTCAGTAGACTCTAGTAGCAACCAAAGGTTTAAATATATGCTAGAGAATATATGTTTAATCATGAGATACTCTTTATTCGTTCTTATTTTGTTCTCTTTCTTCCTTCTTTCTTTTTCAGTAGCTGCCTACAAGCTTGAAGAAGGAGAAGTCCAGAACTACTATTTGGGAGGCATTGCACACGAGGTTGAAGTTCTTCTCATTGAGGACACTACCCCCGCAACGGTTACCTTTCGCGTGAACGGACAAGTTACCATCCAGCTAGAAAAAGGGCAAACTTTAGAATTACCGACAGACGCCACATTGAATGTTTTGGAGATTATCCTTAACGAAGGCGGAGAAGCTGGGTTGGGAGATATCGTAGAATTTACATTCATAGATTATTGCGGGGATGATATATGCAGTGCCGATGAGAGTTGCGGAACCTGCGACGCAGACTGTGGCTGTCAGAATGGGGAGTTCTGTGACGGTTACCAGTGTCGAGTTCCATTTTGCGGCGACACATTTTGCACTGCATATGAGTCATGCGAACAAGACAGATGTTGTCTTGGCAAAGAGACAGAAGACTTTGACACTAATCGTTTCAACTGTGGCGGGTGTGGGAATCAGTGCGCCTATGATCAGCTTTGTGAAGAAGGAGTGTGCATCTTTGAAAACAGCGTGCCTCCACCCCGAGATGTATGCGGAGATGGTGTTTGCAGTCCCAACGACAAGAAATGTTGCGCAGATTGCGGTTGTGAAGAAGGATTCTCATGCCAAGAAAATTTCTGTATCTCGACCGACAAATGTAAAACCGATAAAGAATGCGCCGATGATAATCCCTGTACTGCAGATGTCTGCACGGGCGTGCCAAAAGACTGCCAACACCAACAGTACAGCGGATGTCCTCTCGAGAATCAATGTTTTGGAGAAGGTGAAGTTACGAGGGTGGGTGACGTTCTAGCTTTTTGCAATGAGAAAAGTAAATGGGAATCGCAGCGCGGAGAAGGTGCTAGCTGCGTAAGCAACAATCAATGTCAAAGTAGCATGTGCCAAGAAGATGCCTGTTATGTGCAAAGATCATTCGTAGGTAAAGTACTGCGATGGTTTGAAACTTTATTTTCTTCGCCATCAGCCTCCTGAAGTGATAAGAATGTGCTCAACAGGCGTTTGTTCCCAATGCCCTCAAGATCTCTTCATTTGCGAAGACCGGGGCGTGGAGGCGGGCTGCAACGGCAAGGGCGTCGCTCGGGCGGGCGTCAAGGTCAAGATACTGATCGCCTTTTTTCAGCAGCATGCGCGCGTAAAAGATGTCGTTCACATAGGCGTCAATGACGACCTTCTCTACAACGATGTCGTAGCCGTTGAGAATGTCATTGAGAAGATCGTGGGCATCTGGGCGCATTTCTGTCACATTCAACGCCCCTTTTTTGATGGAAAACGCCTTTGCGCGAGAGGTGCTGACTGTGACGATGGTACAGTTTCTCTTTAAGATGACGCGATCAGGACCGACCTCCACGTCAATTGATACATACTGCGGACCTTGCTTCTCTTTTTCAGTCAGGGAGATTTTTTCTTGGGGTAGCTTTTCGATGACGCTGCTTGGCATTGGCGGGCCTGAGAAGTGACTGAGCTCTTGGAAAGCAATGATTCCTGCAACAACTATGGCAGTTATTGCGACCACGATGAATGCTTTCTTCATTCTTCGTCTGAATATGTAGCTTAGGTAAACCATGTCATATACCTCATAGCGTCAGTGACATCTTCCACTTCTTGTATCGAGATGCCGACAATTTCTGCGATGTTTGCTTTGTCTTCTACTGTCCTGATGCTGCAGTAGGTTCCTTGCTCCATGGTTGCACAGTCTTTTTTTCGTGTATATCCCACAAACCCTTCGTTCCCTCCTTTTGGTACCAGGAAGAGTGATGCGTTCAATGATTTTGCTGCCTCGGCTTTTTGGATGACCGCGCCTGCCTCTGTGATGGTGCCGTCTTCGAGCATGGGGCCAGTTAAAATCACGTCTGGACGCAGCGGGAGGTCCAGCAGCGCTGCAATGGTGGTGACAGCCATGGAGGAACCAGCGCTTTGGCCCCCAACAATTTCTGCATCTGTCCTGATTCTGTATAGGACATCATAGCGGCTCATGTTTTTCAGCGCGTACTCTCCAGCGACTTTTGCTGCGACTCGTGCGCTGACCTGCATATTCAGGTCCGCGAGCACGTCATTGATGTTCACTAAGACTAATCCTGTTCCCGGACGCACCTCTGTGATGAGGTCTGCTGAAACGCCCTTGTTGTCTGCGTCAACGGCAACAATCTTGGCTTCAATGACCTTGCTCTCTGTTGGCTGTGGCAGTAAAGAAGAAGGTTCTGCTGTTCTTGTGATGAGCGTGCCCATCCAGAAGGCGAGAGCGGCACTGATAACGATTACCGCAACAAAGATGTACCCTGAATTCTTCATTTGAGGATAGTATCGCTGTGCGTTAATAAAGATTATGAAAAATGGCTTCTTTGCTCAAACGCATACTTTTTAATATGATGGGCATGCGGTGTACTCATGTTTGTCCATCGCATTAACCCTATTTTTCTTTCTTTAGGACCGCTGCAGATCCGCTATTATGGTCTGATATACGCTGCTGGGCTGCTGCTGTGCTACTGGTGGTTTAGAAAAAGGGCTCTTGCAGAACGGCTCTTCACCGAAGAGCAGGCTGATCGCTTCTTTTTGTGGCTGGCTGTTGCCGTGGTTCTTGGGGCGCGTCTCTTTGAGATTCTCTTTTATCAGCCGGCGTGGTACTTCAGCCATCCTGCAGAAATAATTATGGTGTGGCACGGGGGTTTGTCTTTTCATGGCGGGCTGATAGGTGCTGCAGCTGTCGCCTTTTTCTTTTCACGACGCCATAAGATCTCGCTCTTGCGCCTTGCCGACATCATTATTGTTCCGGCTTCTCTTGCGTTGGGATTTGGGAGGCTTGCCAACTTCATCAATGGAGAACTCTATGGAAAGGTGACGAGTGTGCCCTGGGGCGTTATTTTTCCCGTTGCTGGAGAAGCAGTTAGACACCCCACACAGCTATATGAAGCTGCCAAAAATTTCTTCCTGTTCTTCTTTTTGCACCATCAAGAGAAGAAACAACGAAAAACCGGAGAAGTGTTCTCCTTTTTCTTGATTGGATATGGTGCACTGCGTTTCTTTATTGAGTTTTTGAAAGAACCAGAGGCGATGATCGGGCCGCTTGCTGTCGGACAGGCGTTCAGTCTTCTGATGGTCGTGGTTGGTGTTGTCCTCTTGGTGAAGGCAAGAAAACGTTAAGCGAAACTGTTCGTAATGATGGTCTGACGAAGCCTCGCCAGACCTTGAGAGATTTCCTGAACCACCCGTTCTGCTGCCTGCTGCGTGATGGTTGTTTTTTGCTGCGTGAAGTGCCTCTTGTAAAGGCTTACTGTTCTTCGAAGATTGCTGACGTCCCTGTCAAAGCCTGGCGGGACTGCGCCCAAGCTGGCGAGGGTGTTTGCCTTCAGTTCCAGATCGCTTAGGATTTTTTCAAGGTTGTCCAGCGCCTCAATCATCTGGTCGACCACTGTTGGCGGGAGGTACTGCTGGTTTTGGTCGAACGTTTTGAGGAAGGCAGGAATCGCATCATCAGGCTCATCAATTTCTCCGTCGCAGTCATTGTCAAGGCCATCTTGCGCTTCTTCTGCTGTCGGGTAGACTTTGGCGTCGCTGTCGTCGCAGTCTCCAGCACAGGTCGTGTATGCATCCGCGTCGGCATCTGGACAGGTGCCGGCACAAGCGGCATCTGCTGCGTCTGTTAAACCGTCGCAGTTGTTGTCAAGACCGTCTGCGCAGAGCTCTGTTTGGCCAGGATTGACAGTAGGCTCAAAGTCATCGCAATCTGTTCCGCTGCTGCATGCATCATCAACATATCCATCATTGTCCAAATCATCGAAACAACCATTTCCCCCAGAGCACCCTTCATCCACGTCGCCATCACAGTTGTTGTCTTCTCCGTCGCAGGTTTCTACTGCGCTCGGATTAATGAGAGGTGAGGCGTCGTCGCAGTCACATGCTGCGCCATAGTCGTCAGCATCGACGTCTGTCTGCTCAGGGTTGTAGTCTTGCGGACAGTTATCTACGTCATCTGGAATGCCGTCTCTATCTTGGTCTGCAACAGGAGGACATGTACCACCCATGCTGTTTGTGTCACAGGCATCGCCAATCGCATCTCCATCGCAATCTTCTTGATTGGGGTTGGCAACCTGCGCACAGTTGTCGCACGCGTTTCCGAGGCCATCAGCGTCGGTGTCCTCTTGGGTGGGATTTACAATATAGGGGCAATTATCCTCTGTATCAAAGATGCCATCTTCATCCGTGTCTCCGCTCGGTGGTATGTCTCCGCCGCCTGGCGGGTTAATAGACGCCCTTCCTGTGACGGGAGAAAAGAAACTACGGTATGTGTCGCTTAATGCCTCCCAAAACGAGGGAAAGGCGCTTGCTTCCTGAGAAATGCTGCCAATGAACAGAAGGATTGCCAGAGAGATAAGAATTATTTTGTGAGATTGCGTTTGTCTTTTCAAGGAATGGATTTTCTTCACACCAACACCTCTTTTTCTGCTTTTCCTCTCTGCTTCACCTATTTAAGCTTTATTATTCGTTCCACTCGAGAGCTATTTTTCAATGAGCAGACTGGATCAGTCGCTTGCTACTCTTGTTGTTCACACGTTGTCGGTTTGCCTACACGCAAGGTTATACCCTTGAATCCCAATACTTTAACGTCGATCTTGAGAGAGCTTTGCGAGGGATCAATAGAATACTGTGAATCAACGGACTACTCTGGGCGGATATAATCTTCTATACCAATCAATAGCCTTAATTTTTCACTTACTCTTTATTTCCTTCTTTCCGATTCCACATTCTTCTGAAAGAATGCAAGCACCCCGTTGAAATCATCAAAATCTGCCTGAACATATTTTTTGCATTCCGGATGATGTAAATTCACGCCAAGAGGAAGAGCAACAGATTCCCAGGGACCAATATCGTTAAGGCTATCTCCTATATATGCCGCGGTTTCTCTTGTTCCGCCAAGAGATTGATACGCTTTTTGAACCATTTCTCCTTTGCTGCCAAAAAGAACATGCGTGGTCCCTGTTCCAGTGAAACGTCCAACCTCATCAACATGAATCTCATTCGCATAAGCTAACTGCATACCATTCTCTTCTTTGATCCTGTTTGCAGCGTAAAGAAGACTCAAGGTGACGATGCCGGTATCAATTCCCTGAGAACGCAGATACTGGCAGAATTTAGTAAAGCCTGGCGCATAAGGAATGGAAGGAAAAACTTCTTTTTCTGCTGGAGCAGTTATGCCCTTAAGAAGAGCAACAGTTTCTGCGAACTGCCTCTGATGATTTTCTGGAGTCATCACATTGCGAGTCATATCACTATACTTAACGGTAATATCATTAGCCTGCTTCTCCAAGCCAAAATGCCTAAAGAAAGAGCTATAACTAGCATCATGGGTATTGCGGAAGGCGATGGTTCCATCCATATCAAAAATGACGGTTTGAATCTTTTTCATATCTTCTCGCCTGAGGGGGCACTTAAAAAGTTTGTGCAAATCAATGAGTTTCTTCAAGTGCGCTAGCATCCGGCGTATGATCTTTTCTTTAGCTTCACCTGCAGAAATAGATTCCTTTCTGTGCCACTTTGCAGACTAGTGGAAAAGCCCATTAATAGTTCGACACGACGATTGAATATAATCGATGTTAGTTACTCCCGATCTATTTTGGATTCGATGAATGAAATGGGGAGAAAGTTGAGTTTTTGGGTTCTCAAGTGTTAAGCAAGAGTTGCGTCTGAAAGAAATTGTTGAATTTCTGCTACTTTGTCTTGATTCAAAGAGATGTGATCATCGTAGTCTTTGCCTGTTCGTTTCTTTGCTATAATAATCCACTGGGTGTTAGACAGCTCTTTCAATGCCTTGCCTATTGCCCGCTTGCCTTCGGGTCTTGTTCTCAGATGCTCTGGTAGGCTTTTCAGCACGAAATCGACCGGTGTATGCTTCCCGCCCCACATATTCGACCTGACGAGCTTGTTGAGGATTAATTTCTTGACGGCTGTACTGTCATTCATGGACATTTTTCAGCAGTACATCTTTAAATAACTTATCCTTTATTTTTGTATATTAACATACAATTTGGAAAGATTTAAATACCACATTACTCTACTCCGGTCTATGGATGAAAACTCAATATTTTTGGAAGCAGTTGGAGATTCTTCAACAATGCGAGTAATGCAATATTTGATAGAAGGAAGAGATTTTGACTATACGTTGACTGATTTACTTAATGCGGGAGTTAGTTGGGGAACGTTACATACTATTTTTCCTAAATTAGTTGAACATGGCATCGTTGTTAAAACACGAGAAGTCGGTAGGGCAAAGTTATACAAAATCAATAAAAACAACATTGTTGCTCAGAAACTTATTGAATTGTATGATTCTTTACTACAAAAACAGCTTGAACAAATGAAAAATAATAAGAAAGTGTTGCTTTCTGCATAAATGGGGTCATTTTGAAAGGAAACGGCTTTATTCTTGCTCCTTGGAAGAAAGAAGATGAGAAATCGTTCATTACAAACGTAAATAATAGAAACGTGTAGTTAGATCTCATTGATACTTTTCCTTTATCCATACACAAAGAAGGATGCAGATTGGTGGCTTTGCGAGCAAATTTTTGGCGCAAACTATTTATACCCTCTCTCTATAGAAAGTGCTCATGAAGAGGGGTGGCTCGACGCACGTGAAAAGAGAGGCCAGTGTTTTTGCTTCTCTCTTTTTGCTTATGCTGTATCTTCTTTTCTTTGATTTTTCCTCCCTCTCTGGCGCGGGGTATTCAACGTACGATGTTACCTCGATGCCAAACCTTTTTGATCTGTCAGAAGGCCTTGCCTCTCCAGATGACAGAGGACTCATCCAACCAACCTGCTCAGTCGCCTCTTGCCAGATCATTCTCAGCAACAAGAACGTTGCTTTTGTTTTTGAAAAGCAGCATCTTGGGCTTGCATTCATTCAGCATCGTCAGCTCGGTTATCTGTTTAAATCTTCCTCACCCCTTTGGAGACTTGTGGTCGTTGATGACACTGTTTCCCCAGACACAACCATTCCGCAGGATCGCTCTGTTCTCATCAGCTCGGATCAGTTGACCAATGGCGTGAATGCGCGCCTTCGCTCCACGCTCACTCGACGTGGTGATACGCAGACTCTTACCTTGACGTGGGATCGCATTTCTGGTTCCCAGCTTGCTGTCACTGCGACTCTTCGCCTGGTTGATGGTGAGTCCTCTGCACAATGGTCTCTTCGTGTCCGGCCACCGGAGAATGGCCTCCTCTGGAGAATTGATTATCCGATCCTTCGCTTGACGTCATCAAAGAATCCAGAAAGAGAATCCTTTATTTCTGATTCTCTCTCCATTCAGGATCCGGCTCGCAACGCTCTTGCCTCAGCAGAGGAATCTCTTTTCCTTACTCAAGGGATACTACCATCAGAACCATCTGACGGGGGGTCTGGCCAGTTATTCGCTCCTTATGGAGCCTACACTCTTGACCTCGGACGACGTGGTGATAGTCGCGATAATCCTGGTCTTTTTTTTACTGGCACAGTACAAACAACGTCCACAACTGATTCTACGGTTCTTGGGCATGGTGATTCCTTTTCCTACTACACAACGTATTATCCTTCTCCAGCCTACCGCGACCAATCATTTTCCATCACTCCTCTTACCGGCGGTATTTTCACCGGTGACGAGTCTGCTGTCATACCTTCTCCTCCAGTCAGTGCTGGTGTTGGCGGCGATTCTCAACAGAGCACCTCGGGGACTCTCCCACCTATCTTTTCCTACATGATGGATTTCCAACCTCTTCGCACGTATTATGTTGCCCAGAACGAACCTGGAGCGAGCAACGCCAACGATGGATTGTCGCCAGTGTATGAGGGTGGAACTCGTGGTCCTTGGGTGGATTTTGGTGCTGTTCCACAACTGCTGCCTGGAGAAGCTCTTGCTGTCCGACGCGGGGAGTATCTCTTTGGACCCAACGGCATTGCTTTTATTTCTAGCGGAACTGAAACCCTTCCAGTCAAAACTTATGCTTACAATAACGAATACGTTGTTTTTGATGCTGGCTACACCCCGGATCAGCTCACCGCTGTTTCCCAGAATCCAGAATGGTATAAAGCGCTGTTGAACTTTCGCGGTAATTATGGAGTGGTTGAAGGCATTACTTTCCAGGGCTGTTACATTCTCTGCATCCTGTTCAACGGCGACTATCTCATTCTGAAGGACAACACCATTATTGGCGGGTTGGAAGATGGCGTTAAGACTGTTACTGCTGCGTCCAACGGCCTCATTCTGGGCAACGACTTCCGCGCTTTTATTGATCAGGCGATTGATGTTTTCGGCATTCAGAAGGCATACATCGTTGACAACACGTTCCATGATGCAGATCTCTCTGTTCTCGGTCCCGGAGTTCCACTCTGGACAAAGGGAGGGGCACGTGACGTTTATCTCGTTGGGAATACATTCTATGACCTTGCGGTACGAGACCATGCCCTTGTTCTCGGCGGATGTTGCTGGGAGAACTGGGAAAGCACGTATCCGAATGGCTCAAAAAAACCAGTTGCAGAGCGGATCTATGCTGTTGACAATCTCTTCACGAATATTTCCATAACAGAGGTTGTTACTTACAGCGGAGCGATTGGTGTAGAAGGCTGCCTTGATTGCGTCATTCACAACAACACCATCCTTGATGCGGACATTGGAATTGGCGTTCGTCCAACAGTTCGTGGACCGGACATGGTTCACACCAAGAACCTCCTCGTCACTTCCAACACACAAAATGG
>CAZDTM010000029.1:0-10960 GCA_964508385.1 Candidatus Woesearchaeota archaeon
GTTTTTTGAGACTTGTCTCGTAAAAAGATTAAATCTTTGAAGAGCAAACAAAGTTCCTTTTTTCTTCCTATTTGCGCAGCAATCGACGATGAATATCTTTTCAAAGATTGGCTCAAGAACGTTACATAACGCGTGGTGAACTATGCGATCTCGAAAATCCGATTTGCAAATCTTTCGTGTTTTTGGATCCCTCAAGATGAAGACTTTTAACGGGAGTGGTTGATATGTTCCTCTTATTAATTCTCGCTGAAGAAAATAAAGGTTTTTGTCAATCTCTTTTTCAAAATCAATGACATATTGTTTCTTTGTTTTTCCCTTTCGTGCTTTGTTCCATGCAAGAACTAGATTATCGAAGGAGTTGATACGATCGCATAAGTGCTTATGTGTTTTCATCTTTAAAATCCTAGCTTGGCTGGGCTATTCGACCGTTGCCATTGTCGTCTGCATATCACAGATTTCGAGTTAGCGAGATTGTCCCTGTTGGAGTTCAGGTCCAAGTTCCTGTACAAGAACAACCTCGAAAGGCCGACAACGTTTGTAGCCCATAATCTCAAGACCCACCATCGCTTCAGCATTCACTTTTTTGATAAAAGCTACTAGCTGTTGTGACTGTATTTTATGGCTCAGACAAGCTGACCTTTGATTATGGGCGTGTAGCCCAGCCATCCAGCAATGCCGGCGGCTAGGACTACGGCAGAAATAAAAATGCTTTTTATTCTTTTCCTTTAAGGATGGACAACGCTCGATCGTGTCGTTTATTCAACTCTCCAAGTTGCCGCTGGTACTCGTGGGTAATCTCTGCTTCTACGTTTTGCGTAGCGGTGGCTGCGCCACCGACGACCGCTACCCGACCGAAGCCATACGAGTCAGCGAGATTGCCCCTGTTGGAGAACAGGTCCAAGTCCCTGTACAAGAACAACCTCGAAAGGCCGCTGTTGATAGTGTAAAGCATGCGATCTCCTTCTTTGCCAGTTGTTCGCGGGAGTCCAATGGCAGGATCTACATCAGCAGACGTGAATCTGCCTGGTTTGTTAAGAACTGGTGCTTCGATCAGTTCTGCGTTTTCACGGAGCCTAAAGGCTAAGCCGTACTGAGAAGCGCTATCGTTTTCAATATCAAGACCTGCGAGAGGAATCATGAGGGTTGTTTTTGGGTTCTGGCCGGTGCGTGCTTTCACTTGTTTCACAAGGTGTTGAGCGAGGTATGTATTCTGTTTTCCTTCTGTTCGCAAGGCGAGGGCAGAGTCTTCATACTGGCCTCCCAGAGGCAAAGCATGGGCGCGAAGGATAAGCTCTAAGTCTGCTGGTGTAGCAACATGCAAACCCGCTGATTCGACAACCTTGTTCATGAGAACAACTGCGAAAGGATTGGAACCTTGGACAACGCCATTATCGTAAGACAGAACGTTTAAAGCGGCATTTCCGTTTTACTCTGTTTCTGCTCGTCCTTTGTACTCGGCAAGAACTGCTTTTCCGAAGTCGCCAACGAGGAAGTTGGCTTGTGGAATGGTTTCAGGAATCTGAATAAGTGATTTTCCTTCAAATCGCGGTAACTTTGTGACTGTTTGCATTTTGGCCTCCATAACTATGAGTATTAGGAGAACCCCTAGTATTTAAATCTTTCGGTTTGTTACTCTTGTCGAATAGTTACATTATCCGACTTTGATGTGTTAATAGCCTCTGGTCCATTCTTCCGAGTATTTAAGAGAACCATTTTCCAAGGCCTTCTTGTTTCTCCGAATCCCTGCCAAAAACCTCTTCGATTCTCTGGCGCGTCAACTCAAGAGTTTGAACAAGATAGGGTGGAAGAGAGTAATGTTCAACAAGGCTTAAACACGGCTGAAGGTACTTGATGATGCTTCCTTCGCTAACCGTGAAGATAATCTTTCCTTTGCATCTCAGACAAACACCGGCAAGCGGTGGTCGCCTAAACTTTTCATTGCAGTTGACGCAGCGAAACTCCTGCGTGCTAAATTTTCTGAGGTTTCCTTTGATGTCTCGGATAAAGTGCCTCTCGATGATGAGCCTCGCCACGTCAGCAGTCTCAACTGCGCGTATGCGCTCTGCGATGCGCATCTGTCCCATGACCTTTTCTTCCATGGTGGGGATAGTTTTGTATGCGCTGCAGGGAACGCCAAGGTCAAGACGGGAAGTTTCGTGCGTGTACCCCAAACCAAAAAACTGCTGGGGCTTGCCAAGCCGTTCTTTAAGTTGTTCAACCTTAACGTCCCAAGGCATCTTCATCTCAAGGGAAAACTCATAGAGCTCAAGAGGATACTCCCAGCATATATCCATGTCAAAGACCATGTCGTCGACTTCTTGTGGCGTAATGGTGCTCGTTAAAACAAGTGGCGTGTCTTGTGTTGCTCCGCGGTGGTCTGGCAGAAAACTTCGGGAAAAATTAAGGAACACATCCGCTAAAAGCATGCAACAAAGCTCGTCACCGTCGCAATCTCGCCGTACAATGCTATGAAAAAAGGGGTGGGCGAGAAATCCTTGGGTTTTGCTGAAACCAATAATCCTTCCAAGGATCCCTGCACTGATGTGTGGTGCCAGCCCGACAACAAGGTGGCCGATAAGGTCCTTCTTTTCTTGAACGCGATAGAAAGGTTCCATGCCGTACAAAGAAACGAGCATATGATCAATAAACTGGGCGATGCGTAAGAAAACATTGTCGGAAGTTTCATCAAGGCTTTCAAAAGAAGAGGGCATAATCACATCTTGAACAAAAAGTTCAACAACTTGGTCGTCTTTTTCCAAAGGCTGCCCATAAATGTCAACAGCGTAGCCGAGTTCCCTGAGTTTATCGACTGGCGTGCCAATCTCGCAAGGTCGAAAGTGAGTAAGAGGCATCTCCGTCATATCATAACGCGTTGTGCCGTCTTTGTTGACATAAATGTTATGGACGGCGCGAAGAATGCCCTTGGCAAGATGTTCAGGAATATGCCCTTTATTGCTCGTTCCGCGGATGCCCTTAACAAGCTCTGGAAGCGAAGAAACTCTTGTAAGCGACAATGCTTGTTTGGCGTACGGCGCGACAGGCAGCGTCATCCTCTTGTAAGGAACCGCTGCTGGATGGCATTGGTGGTCTTTTGTCGCGTTGCATTGATAGCAAAAGTAAAGTTGGAGAGTTTCTTTGCCGCAAAGGTGGCAAGAAAAATAAATCGTGTCTGCATTGCAAGCGGTACATCGGCGAAGAGGGAACTCTCCTTCAACTTTCCCCTTTTTGAGGGCTTCCTGAAAGTTTCTCATCTTGCCTCCTTCTTCTCCAACAGGAAAAAGGACTTGCGGGCTGCCGGTCAGCTTGCGCATTTTCGACTTTTCTGGTCTGCCCATGCGCGCGCCTATGGGGGTTCCAAGCTTATCGCGTAAAAGAAGAGGGGGATTAGTCATTTGGAGGGGGGTGTGCGCGTCCTTGCGAAGAGAAGACAATGAAAAAAAGAGGGCCTTCCCCCAGTCTCCATCAACGACAACGTATTCCTTTCCAACAACAGTATGCGGCACGCCAAGGAGTTCAAGTGCTCGTTTCTCGCTGCCTTCTCGGTAAGGCAGGATGATTTTTTCCTCGCTGATGTTTCCTGCGCCCAACCAATGATGAAGAAGCACAATATCATCACACGAGAGGGCATTCCAATGATAGGTATACCGAGGATGAAGGGGGATGTGATACTTCAGGGTCAATTGAAGGGCGCGATCAAAGGACAAAAAAGTAGAAGGCGCATCGAACAAATGTTGAAGCTCCAATCCCGGTTGCTCGCCCATCTGCAAAACAGCCTTGCGCAATTCCAATGCCCACCACTCTTCGCAATAGCCAGCTGGCACGAGGGAATGGGCGCGATTGAAAAAGTCGCCATAGCTGATAAGAAGGTCACCAAGATAGAGGATCTCAACAATGTCGCGTGCATATTTCTTGGCTGTGGAAACATCTTCCAAGCGCAGCACGCTGCCGCTGCTCAATTTTACCACGGGTCCCTCGATGGTGTCGCAACTTGCAATAACGCATCCCTTGCTGGGGCGCTCAATTCTAAGCTGCGTTCCTATGGCAACAAAGCTGTCAAGAACATACATCGTAGCTGGATGAATGGCTTGCGCAGAAAAACCAGAAGTGCGGCATCTCCCGTATCGCAAGCGGAAGCCGCCCTGTCTGAGGGGATGCGTTAAAATCGGCCTGCCCGCAACAAGATCTTTGACAAAGTTGTAATCTGCTTTCAGGCCTGTTTGCTGTACAACTTCCTTCGCGCGCACGCTTTTCTGGAGATCAATGAATTCTGCCAAAAAATTCCAATGATCTAATCCAAAGTCTTTTCCCCATTTTTGAAGCTGCTTGTAAACTTTCTTTGCTTTTTGGCACAATCCCTCGCCAAGAACAAGGCAGAGGCCATTGCGGATTTGATTGGTTTCAATGCGGTCAAGGCTTTTGTGGTTGCTGACCTCAAGAGTTTCGCTGGGGTCGCCGGTGATGTGAACAGGGAGGTGCTTGAACATGAATTCTATTTCAGCCTCGCTAGGAAGGTATTGGAGGTTGGTGATGCGCTCGTGATAATCATAAAGCTCGGTAATCGTGCGCTTGATCTCTTTTTCATCAGGATCATAAGGAAAATACCCGTGAGATCTGCCAACGTAATCAACAAGGATAACAGATACGCTGGCTGCCGTTCCTCCTGCGCTGCGAATGGGGCCGGAGAAGTAAGCTTTCAAATAGTCTTTGCCGTCGCGTCTTTTTCCAACAGCCAGTTTGGTAAATCCTTCAAGGGGGCTGCTCACGACCCCATTGGTGATGTACGCAATTCCGACGCGAATGCCGACTTCCATTGCTTTGAGAGTGGTTTCAAACGCGCAGTGTTGCTGTTCAGAAACCTCCCGTGCGATGGTCAGGGCAACCCGCCAGTCCTGGGCGCCGTACTGCTGCTCGAGTTCCTTGATGCGCTTGGCGAGATCTCCACGAAGAATCTCTGGGGCAACAACGCTGATAAGGCCAACAACGCGTTCAGCCATATTCTTGGCCAACACAACTTCAACCCCCCTGGAAGGATCAAGCCCCTTCTGGCGCGCCAGAGTGCAAAGATCGTAGATAACATGCATGCCGGTATCAAGAGAGTGAAAGTACTGCTGCATAGTGCGTTCCATCGTTCCCGCATCGAGTAGTCCTGTTTTAACCATGAGTCAAGTCTCTTCCAAAACCGATTTGTTCTTCTTTAATATGCTGGGTGTCGCTCAGGAAATCAAAGACAGTGATCTCCCTGGTGTGAAAATTGAGCGCTGCGACGAAGCCGGGATCAGGAGTGTGACCCATTTTTTCTTGAAAGGGAGTGATATCCTGCCAGCAACTGTTGACAAGAAGGGACACCCCCTTATAGAGCCCTACGGCGCTTTTGTGAACATGGCCCGAAACAAAAACATCAGGAACGCGATCAATGAGAAGGGCATCTTCAGTGGGCGTCGGGATGTAAAGGGTGGTCGTATGCGTTGGTGCTAAATGGCGTTTTTGGAGCATAAACTTCATGACAAGGTCAATGCGGTTATACCCTCCGCCTAAGCGAAGTGGCTCGATCATGGAAACATAGTCATCATATCCATACCCGTGATACAGCAAAACATCAATTCCTTCAAATGTTTCCGAAGCATGAACGGTCACGAAGGAAGGGTTGCTGACCATCGTAACATGAGGAAGCGCGGCAAGTTCCGGGCAAAGTTTACCCATCGGAGGCTGTGGCTCAGAGATGCGGCCCGCGTCGTGATTTCCTGGGCACATGATAATGCGAATGTCTTGGCGGACGCGGGCAAAAAGTTCTGCTGCTCGCTGGTACTGTTGGCGAATGTCTGGAAGAAGCAGCTCTTTTTCTTGCGAGGGATAGATCCCAACCCCGTCAACAACATCGCCCACAACAAAAAGATACTTAATTTTGTGCGCGACATCACGTTGCGCAGGAGTGCCAAACTCTCCATTAAGCCATGCGATGAAACGGATGAAGGCTTCTTCAAAGAAAAGTTTGCTTCCGATGTGAATGTCAGAAATAAAAACTGCATAGACTTCATCGGGCGCCTTTTTCAAAGGCCGGGTAGAAGGAACATCAGGAAAAACAAGCGTGTCAGCAAAAATCATGTTGTTTCTCCACACTCCGCGGACGCCAATCACCTCATCCGGTGTTAAGTAGGGAATCATTGATTTGAGAGGGCCGTCTTTACCGAGAAAAACGCGGACACGGCCAGTGACATCCTCAAGCGTGAGAAGGCAGTTGCCATTTTTTGTGACGGCTTTGTTGTAGACTAAGCCAATAATCGATGCGTGTTCGGCATCAATCTTCTTCGCAACGCGGCTGATCGCAAGAGCATCTTGAAGCTCGCCGCGCGACTTCAGGAGATTCCCTAGAAAGTCATAACGCACGCGAAAATAAGAGGAAAAATCCTTGACTTCCCTTTTCTTTCCTTCAGGAGCTGAACTTTTGATAACAAGAACTGTTCCAGGATCAAAAGACGAAGAAAGGTGGGGGCGCGCTGTAGTGGGTACCTTTGTGGGTTGAGCAGAAACAGAAGAGTCTGCACCAAGAGAAGGAGGCAATAAAGTGTTCAACTGGGACGGTGACGGCAACTGCAGGTGCGGTTCTTCAGTCTCGAGAGGGGCGGAGTGCGCTGGCTCTTGAACACGAACGCTTTCTAACAGAGCAGAAACTGTGGCTTGTGTGTCGAAAAGATTATGATGAAGAACATTCAAAAAGACGCCATACATTTTAGTGTTTTTCTTTTTTTCATGAAGGACGCGGCTTTTCTCAAAATCGCGCCAATTGATTTCAAAAACGCCATTAGTCGCAAGACCAAGGTACACATCATGAGAAACTACAAGCGGTCTATCAGCAGAGTGAAATTTATCGGCAAACGAGGACAAAGAGAGCGAAATATTTTCAAGAAGTATGTCTGGGGCTGGCAAGAAGCCCAAATCCATAAAGTGTTCAATCAATTCCTTCTTTTCCATAAACGCCCCCATCGCGAAAGATCTGCAAAAGTAGCACTCAAGAAAGACCAAGACTCTCATCCAAAAGATCAAGAATCTTTTGAGAGGTTTGCTGCGGAACTGCTAGTCTGATTTCTCGAGTTCTTCCATGACGTCCTTTGCTGATGACGCGAGCATTAATAATGCCAAACATATCAAGTTCTGACAGAATGTCGCTCAGTCTTCGCTGAGTAAGTGGTTTAACTCCACATTGAGCACAAATATCCTTGTAAGTGTTGTAGATGTCTCCTGTAAAAATAGATGTCTCTCTTTCAGCCGCATTGAAGATAGTGAGAATGCTGTATAGGGTGATCTTCACTTGTTTTGGTTGCGTCACTGTGATGTCCAACACCCTGTCTCGTTCAATCTTGTTTTCAGCTTCGTCAATGTCTGTTGCGCCGATGACCATTGCTCCTTTGCGTTCAGAGAGCTCTGCAGCGACTCTCAAAAGTTCAAGCGCACGACGAGCATCACCATGCTCTCGTGCAGCGTAGGCGGCACATTTTTCAATAACGCCTTCTTCAAAGACATCATCAAAAAATGCTTCTTTTGCTCTCTGCCGAAGAATCTTTTGGAGTTGGATGGCGTTATAAGGCGGGAAAACAAGTTCTTCTTCGCTGAGGCTGCTTTTGACGCGGGGGTCAACATTATCAATAAACATGAGGTCGTTGCTGATTCCGATAAAAGAGATCTGGCTGTTTTTGAGTTCTGAGTTCAAGCGAGTAAGGTTATAAAGAATCTCATCTCCTACCTTGTTCACAAGTTGGTCGATCTCATCGAGAATAAGAACGAGCATCATCTTGTCTTTGTCAAGCGCCTGAACGAAGAGGCGATAAAGTTCGTCTGTCGGCAAACCGGTCGCAGGCACGTCTTGGCCAAACTCGCGAATGAGCTGAGCAATAAGACGATATTCCGTGTCTGCAACGCGTTTGAGTTTGCAGTTGAGATAAAACACCTTGAGGTTGATGACGTTTTCTTCTGCGATTTTCGTCAGGTTTTGTGTGACATGACGAGCAACCAAGGTTTTGCCTGTTCCAGTTTTTCCGTAAAGAAAGAGGTTGCTTGGCTTTTCAAGGCGCAGGCTGGGGGCGAGAATGCTTGCAATGTGGTTAATCTCCTCTTCCCGGTAAGGAACGTTTTTTGGCGTATAATTGCTCAAAACTGCTTTTTTGTTTTTGAAAATTGACTGCTTGTTGAGGTAGCTCGTTAAGAATTCGGTAAGTTTTTGGCCCATGCGCCGAAAAATGTGGGGAATTATTTAAAGATATGTGTAGTGGAAAAAACACACCAACCCCTTCACTTCTCATGGAAGAGTGTACAAAGGAAAAAAGAAAAATGTGAGTGAACAAAAGAAAAGAAAGAAGAAAGTATATGATAAACAAAAGAAAAACTTATAAAACAAAAGAAAAGAAAGAATATATTCTATTCTTCTTAGACACTATTTCCACAGGAAACGAAGGTGTGGGAGAGGTTCATCGTAGACACAAAAAAAACAAAAAGAGAACGTGAGTGTTTACCTGTTTTTTGAAAAGGGTTTATTTTGTGCTTCTTTTCCAAAATTTTTATGCTGCGTAGACGGAAAGAAAGCCGGTTTAACATTCTTTTCGATGAGCTGAACACGTACAAGAGAACAATAGTTTTATAAAGATAAAAGAAGAAAGAATAACGATGCCTGAAGACGAGAAGTGGTATTCTAAGCAAGTTTTAGGGAAGGTCGTAGTAACCAAGTCAGGAAAACGCTTTGGTGAAGTGTCCAACCTCACATTTGAAACACGAACAGGCGAGCTCATTCACGTTATTCTTCGAAACCCGACAGTATACACTGGTGGTCTTGACTTGGAAAAAGACCCGGAAGGCAACTTGATGATTCCTTTCTCTGCCGTTGTTGCCATCGGCGATTTTGTAGTGGTGTCCGAAGAAGATATTATATAGGGAAGACCAATAGAATTAAAAGAGGCGATAGAGCCTCTTGAGCAACCATGCTTCGCACATTCAAAACAACAGCAGATATCAAAGTCCCGGCAAAGATCGTTGACCAAATCATAGGCCAAGACGAAGCCATTAACATCATCAAAAAAGCAGCAAGACAGAGAAGAAACGTTCTTTTGATCGGCGAGCCTGGAACAGGCAAGTCCCTCGCAGGACAAGCATTAGCCGAACTTCTGCCAAAAGAAAAGCTTGTAGACGTCCTCGCATTTCCAAACGAACTAGATGAAAACACCCCCCTGGTCAGAAGCGTACCAAGAGGGGAGGGAAGAAGCCTGATGAGCAGGTCAAAGCAGGAAACAAACGCGCAAACAAAGAACCAAAATCTCCTTCTTTTTGTCCTTCTCGCGTTCTCCTTTGTGACGCCTTGGTGGGTGAGAAAACAGTACGGAGACATCATGGCCGCAGCGTCATTGATCGGTTCCATGTTTTTTGTTGCCGCGTTCATTTTTTTTATCAACATCAACAAGCGCATGAAAGGGACAGCAAGAACGCCAAAACTGCTGATCGACAACAAAGACAACGAAAAAGCACCGTTCATTGATGCAACAGGAACGCACGCAGGCGCACTTCTTGGCGATGTGCTGCATGACCCGCTGCAGTCTGGAGGGCTAGGAACTCCGGCGCATGAACGTCTCGTTCCAGGTATGATTCACAGGGCGAACAAAGGCGTTCTTTTTATTGACGAGGTAGGAAACCTTCGGCCAGAGTCACAACAAGAGCTCCTGACGGCAATGCAGGAAAAGAAGCATCCCATCACCGGTCAGTCAGAACGTTCCTCCGGAGCAATGGTGCGCTCTGAGCCGGCGCCGACAGACTTCGTTCTCGTAGCAGCAGGAACCCCAGAAACGATCAAAAGAATGCACCCAGCCCTTCGTTCTCGTATACGGGGATATGGATATGAAATAAATATGAACAACAGCATGGATGACACAAAAGAAAACCAAGAAAAAATTGCGCGTTTCATTGCTCAGGAAGTAGCCAAAGATGGAAAAATTTCCCACTTTAATCGGTCCGCAGTAGATGAGATCACCCAAGAGGCAAGAGTGAGGGCAGGAAGGCACGGCAAGCTCACCCTCCGTCTGAGAGAGCTGGGGGGCATCATCAGAGCAGCAGGAGACATTGCTCTTGAAGAAAATGAGGCAGTTGTTACTGCCGAACATGTGAAAAAAGCAAAAGAAGTGGCGAAAACGCTTGAGCAGCAGATAGTGGACAAGTATATCGCAAACAAAAAGAGTTACGATGTGATTATCACCGTCGGAAGCAAAGTCGGTAGAGTGAACGGTCTCGCGGTTTTAGGGGCTGACACGTACTTTTCAGGGTTGGTGCTTCCCATCGAATCAGAAGTGACGCCCGGCGGAAAAAAATCAGAGTTCATCGCAACAGGTAAGCTGGGATCAATCGCAAAAGAGGCAGTCAAGAACGTGTCAGCAATTATCCTCAAATACTTTGGGGAGGACATCAAAGAGAAGTATGACATCTTCATCCAATTTCTTCAAACTGCGTCTGAAGGCAGTGGAGTCGAAGGCGACTCAGCGTCCATTGCTGTAGCGACCGCCATCATCTCAGCTCTCAAAAATATCCCGGTTCGCCAAGACACCGCCATGACCGGTTCTCTCTCAGTGCGTGGTGAGGTGCTTGCCGTCGGCGGCGTGACGCAAAAAGTCGAGGCTGCCGTCAAAGCAGGCCTGAAGAAAGTGATCATCCCGCAAGCCAACGAAAAAGATGTAATTCTCCCCCCAGCCACAAAGAAAAAAATCAAGATCATTCCAGTGTCTTTCATCAGCCAAGTACTGAAAGAGGCACTCGTCTGGGAAGGCCGCCCCGATCTCTTGCGCATAGTCTCAAAAATGAGTTCTTCTTAAGGCGCGACTCTAAGTCGGAAGTTTCTTGCGGGAGAGAGCAAAAAACAAGCCCAAAAAAAGAGATCACCGGCTTTGCACAATAAATAAGCCTTTCTATCGCAGGCCGCAGGCCTGCTCACAAA
>CAZDTM010000030.1:0-10780 GCA_964508385.1 Candidatus Woesearchaeota archaeon
AGAGGTCCATGGGCTGTTTATGGAAACCCTTTTTAAGAGCTTTTCCGTTCCTTTTACCATGCCGCGGTCGCATAACCTGGTAGTGCGCTGGAAGTAATGGCGACTCTCGAACCAGGGCGAGCGAACCAGTGTCCTTCGGACGTGTAGGTTCAAATCCTGCCCGCGGCGCTTTTACTGCTCTTTATTCATTACTCTCTCAACCATGTCAGCGAAGGCTGGACGGGTAATGAGAATACCGATCGTGATGCCTGCGATGGTGGTTAAGGCGAATCCCCGAATTAATCCTGCGCCAGCCCATCCGAGGGGGATCATGGCAACGACCATCGTCAACCACGCGGTGAGAATGATCTTAAACCCGCGCTTGAGCTTCTCTTTCCAGCTTGCCGATGTTTTATCTCGCACGCCCTCATCCAGCATGACAATCTGATCGTTGACACCAGTTCCAATTGCCGCAATCAAACCGGCGATGGCAGAAATATCAAAACTCCACCCGCTCAGCGAAGCGAATCCCAACGTGATGAGCATTTCTGAGACACTCGTGAGCATAATCAAGAGCGTAATCTTGATTCTTCGATACCTAAGGAAGAGCACCGCTGCGACTGAGAGGAATCCTGCAAGCGCAACAACAAAGATGTTCTTGATGAAGGCCTGACCAAGCACCGGGGAGATCGTGTCAAGCTTGAGGATCTCGAGTTTGACTGGCAGGGATCCGGTGATGAGAATGGTTTGGAGCTTGTTCATCTGCTTCAGCGCATCAGCGTACGCTGCTTCTTCTGTTACTCCTGCACCACCGCCTGAGATAGCAATCTGCGTCACTGCCTTTCCTTTCAAGTCCGCGGCAATGTTCAAGGAATCGACCAACTGATCATCGAGATAGAGATCAAGCTGTTTCTCCAGATAGGCTGTTTCACCAAGAGCGGTGAAGTTGGTTTTCAGCTTGCCGGTGATGGCGGAGTGATGCTCTGCCGCATCCTGTGAAAGAGTAATTGCGAACTGGAACTGACAGCTATACTGGTCTTGGCTCAGTTTTTGACAAGGCGGAACGATACCGGCGCAGGACCCATCATTTCTGCAGACAAAGGGAAGGTCACCATGGCCGCCAATGAAAACAGTCTCATCGCCAATCTTTGCCTCAAATTTTCCCTGCTGTGCAATAAGGTCACGAACTTCTTCCCGCGTTACTCCCGCGATTTCAATGAGAATGAACTTGTTTCCAGAGAGATCGTTTGCTGGCCGTATCTTGAGATCTGCCAATCCGTACACATTGAGGCGGTTGGTGAGGATGGCGATAATATCGTCAATCGTCTTGTCGGTGACTTCTGCGCTAGAAACTGGATTGAGAAGAACTCGCGTGCCGCCCTGGAGCTCAAGGCCTTTCTTGATGTTACTGGTTTGCCGCTCTCTGACTCTGATTTCTGGCGGCTCCCTGATCAGGTAAACGTACTCCTGCCTGTCTGTGGTGAGAACGAATTTTGTGGTAGGAAAGAGTTGTGCGGAAAGATTGACAAATTCTTCGTCAGAGGCAAGCAGGTTCTTGTTTAGGGAAATAACTTTTTCGCCTTTTTTCATGCCCTGCGCAGTAAGATTTTGATTCTCAATTTTTTGCACTGTGAGATTCTGAAGGATCAGTCCGGGAGTGCCGATTGCGGCATAGTCATACGTGTTTTTGTCTGTTTGCAACGTGAGCTCTATAGCAGGAAAGCTAAGCTGCCGCAGCTGCTCGTTGTAATCGCTCAGCGTTTCGATGGGCTGCCTGTTCACAGCGAGCACCTGTTCGCCTGCTTTTATTCCTGCCAGGGCGGCCGGGGAACCTTCCTGCACGAATGAAAGCTCTACGCCCTTTGCGAAAGGGTTGGGGTTAATAGCAATTACTGAAAGAATCAGCGCGATGATCAGAATCCAAGTTCTTACAGAGAGTTTTGCCATCAGATCTCGAACCCTTTTCTCTTGAGATAGATTAGCAGGATGGGGCCGTTCATGAGGTAGGTCATGATGACATCAACAATTAAACCGATAAGAACAATGGTGAAGATTTCTTCAATGACTGGCGACGTTGTCAAGAGGAGACCAATGACCATGGTTATGAAGGTGGTTGAGGTCATGGCAAGTCCTGTTTTGATCGAGGTGAAGACCCGGTCTACAACTCTGCCTTCAGAGCGCCGAAGAAGACGCGTTGTGAGGAGAATGTCCGTGTCCACAGAGTATCCGATGAGCAAGAGGAAAGCAGCGATTCCTGCAGTGGACACTCTCATGCCGAGAATATCAACTATCGCGAGAGTCACGAGGATGTCGCAGAATGCTGCTTCGATCACGGCTAAGCTTGGCGCCGCACTTCTGAATGCCAAGAACACCACAATCGCCATGCCTATGAACGCAAAGATCAATGCACGAATCATCTGCTGATAGAATGAATTTCCCAGAGAAGAGCCCATGGCTTCGATCGAGAACTTGTCTTCTGTTAAGGTAAGGCTGGTCAGCTCTTCAATGGCGGACGTGAGGAGCTTTTCGTCAGTTTCTGATGTTTCAATGATGATTCCTGTCTGCTTTGTGGACCCGAATTCTGCGATTGTTCTGATGTTGACTTCTTTTATACGGTTCGGCAGCTCTTTTTCCAACACGAGGCGATGCGCTTCTTCCTGCGTGTAGAGCGTGGCCGTGATTCCTCCCTTGAGGCTGACATCTTTGTTCATAATGTCGCCATGCTGGGCGTAGAAAATAACGAGATATACGATTGCGAGGAGCACTATGACGCTTGGAATCAGCATCAGCTGCACGTATTTTGTTCTGTAGACCTGTTTGAGTGTTTCAAGGCGATCTGGCTTTTCCTGTTCCATTTTGCAGTCTTTTGGGATATTGCTTTAAAAAGATAGCGACCTTTTTGTTTTTGTCCCTTATTGATCATAATCTTTATATATCTGACCTTTTTAAATAAATCTGGAAAAAGAGGGTCGTATGAAGCAGTTTGTCTCTTGCATGATCATTGGCGTTCTTCTTGCAGCTGCCGTGGCGTTTGCTGCCGGCGCTTCTGTGTCGAGCCTCCGTCTTGTGTTATTGAACCAAACTGTCTCCGCCGGCGCGTTTGTTGGGGGCACCGTGTTTGCGAATGCGACTGCTTCTTTAGATCCTGACCAGTTCCTTGTGGCAACGTTGGGCGATTCTCTGTTCAAGAAAAAACTGGTGGACGTGTTTGCCGCTGAAGGAATTCGGTACAACCTGAGCGGAGCAACGTACCAAGCAACCAACCCCTCTGCCGCGAAAACTCTTGTCTTCTCTTCAGCTGGCGCCGGACGCTTTTACGTGAAACTTCCTCGCGGAGCAACAGTGCAGGATGTGCAGATGGACATCCGGGGAATGCAGTACAGCAATTCGAGCGACTACCCTGCTTTTGTGACCTTAGATGTTGGCGATGATGGGAAGAAGGAGTGGTCTTATTACGGCGGGTTTGACTCGTACCTCAATTACACCCTGCCTGCAGGATTAGCAGAAAACTCGCCAGGCGGAACGTCTTTCCTCAACGACCAGGAGTACTATTACTGCGAGATCATTAACCTGCCGGAATCACGCGACTTTGAAATTTCTGCACAGTACAAGAATGTTCGCTCTGATGGAGACATTTTTGCCGTGATCTTCTCTTTAAACAGAGTAAACGGCGTGAACGGGCAGGGCGGCGCTGAGCGCTGCGATCTACCTGAAGGCGGAAGCAGCATGGAGTACCACTCCTGCACGCTTTCTGCACCGGTTTTCATCAAAGGAGAACGATTGGTGTGCGTTTTCAATAACGCCACGCATCCTGATCCAGACAAGCTTGATCGCTATGAAGTACAACGGGACACTGATGCAGGAAGCGGGTATACGTGCAACCCCCTGATTTCGGGAACAACGAGCTGCACTGCCACGAGCACTGACTACTTTATCAAGATTCGCGCAGCGAATTACACTGGCGCCCTTGTTGGTCAAACTCCTTTTGATGATTGGTTTACGGAATATAACTTCACGACCGCCTTCACAACTGCGGTAAAGAGCTGTCCTTCGAGCGGGGACTGCGTTGTGCCTGTTGTTGTTGGCAGCCAACGTGCCGGTGCAGTATACCTTGATAACCTGCAGGTTCGCTATAGCGAGGGCTTGTTTGGGAGCTCAGTGGAACAGTCGTTCTACGATGCAACGACACAGGAGGGAGAGATTACGACTGTGAACGGACGCAGCGCGAGCAGCGGCGCACAGTTTAACTTCAGTTTGAAAACATTGGGTGTATTGGCGCCGTATATCTCAACGCAGAGCACAAACTACAGCCTTGACGTGAAGGTTGAGGGGACATCCATTTCTGCACGAACAACAGTTACGATCATCACAC
Organism: Candidatus Woesearchaeota archaeon; assembly: GCA_964508385.1. Lineage (GTDB taxonomy): Archaea > Nanobdellota > Nanobdellia > SCGC-AAA011-G17 > UBA489 > CAZDTM01. The sequence continues at coordinate 4,352 of CAZDTM010000030.1, forward strand.
CGCCTTCTGTTGTGGGAGCATTGGACCCTGTCGAGGTCATTGATGCCTATACAGATGTCCTGACACAGGTCAGTGCTGCTGCTCCTGGCTTGTTGGCTGCGCTAGGACTTCAGCAAGATGTTCAGGATGGGTTGACTGCACTTGGCACCTTCGCCTATCGCGCCTCTACGGTTAACGCAAGCACGAATATGACTGCGGAAGAAAAAACAACTGCCTACGACGCCCTGCTGAGCGATGTTGAGACTGCGATGGCGAACCTGCCAAAAAATATTGTTGTGGCCAAGAGCGTCACTGACTCGGTGATCGTTGGCGTGGACGACATCACTGACATGGTCGTTCTACCCAACCAACGAAGTGCCGACGCGAAAAATAAAGTTTATGCGTACCAGAACAAGTTTACTGTCAGCGCTACAGCGCAGTACTATACAGTTACGTACTTCAGCGGGGGAACAGATTCTGGGACGTATGTTGAGAAGACTGTTTCCGGTGCTGGAACAAACGCGAACGTTGTAGAGGTTATTCCTGCTTCTACTGCCAGCAATGACGCGGTGATTCAATTTAGCGGCTCCCCGCAAATCCTGAGAAGCGCGAGCCCGGTCATTGCGAGCTGGCTTGTGAGCTCTGTGAGCGGCCAGAAAATTAGTTACACCATCGAAGGAGACCACGTTGCTGATCTTCCTCTTCTGAAGACGATTTTAGTTCCGCAAGTGTTGTCCAGCGAGAGCGTTCAGCCGGTATCTGGCGGGATTAGCTACAGCTGTGGCGATGGCGTGTGCTCGTACTTTGAAACCGACGATGGAGAGAAGATTCCCTTAGAGACTTCATTGACCTGTCCGCAAGACTGCAAAGAAAAAATCTCATGGACACCCTTTATTATTGCTCTCTTGATCATCGCGGCCATTATCTACTACCTTAACCTCTACCATGGGAAATACAATTATCGTGAACTGCTGACGCACCTGAAGAGAACTTCAGATACTGGGAAAGAGAAAACAACCAAACAGGCGTTCATTTCGCAAGCCGATCAACAGAATTTGATGGCGTATGTGAAGACATCCCTGGACCGCGGCTTCACCAGACCGCAAATCACCAAAACGCTGCTTGACAAGGGATGGAGACCAGAGCAGGTTGACCAGATTTTCCAGCTTCTGAAAAAATGAAAGCGTGGCTGTTCATCGCTGCTTTTCTTTTCATTGCCAGTTTTGTTTCTGCGCAGAGCTGTCAGGACGGACAACAGAAGCCATGCGGATTCTCTGACAAGGGGATTTGTGTTCTTGGCTCTATGACGTGCAGCGGTGGAATATGGGGTCAGTGCTTTGGTGCTGTGTACCCTGAAGAGGAGATATGCCACGACGGGCTGGATAACAATTGCGATGGGTTGATCGATGAACGCTGCGAATGCGTTGATGGGGAGACGAAGGAGTGTGGACCGGAGCCGATTGGCATTTGCGTTAGAGGGGTGCAAACGTGCGTGAACAATACCTTTGGTTCTTGCGTTGGTGCAGTGCCTGCAAAACCAAATGAGCTGTGTGGAAGCACGGGTGGCGGAAATCAGATGGATGATGATTGCGATGGACAAACTGACGAGGGATGTGCGGTTTCTTCACCTCCGCCGTCGCCCGCAGTTACCTGCTTTGATGGCGTGAAAAATTACAACGAAACCGGAGTTGATTGCGGCGGGCCCTGCAAGGCATGTCCCTCTTCTTGTGCTGGGGCTGCATGTGCGCAGCCTGTTACTGAAAGCTGCAATGATGGCGTTAAAAACCAAGATGAGATTGGCGTGGATTGTGGTGGACGATGCGTGCCTTGTCGCGAGCTTGTTGTTGACGAGGACAAGGATGGCTTGAGCGCTTCACAGGAGCTGCTTGCTGGGACGAGCGACCTCCATTTTGATACTGACGGCGATGGGTTGAGCGACCGCCAGGATCCCCTACCTTTGTGCTCTAATGGAGTATGCGATGCGGCGTTTGGAGAGACTAGCGATCTTTGTCCTTTGGATTGCGCAGTTGAAAGTAAGAGATCGGTGTGGTTTGTCGTGTTTTTATTATTTTTGTTCTTGATATTTCTCCTTGTCGTGTTTGTGAAGTTGAAACACGGACAGAAAACCACGCGATTTAAAACCCCACCAAACGTTGAGCATAAAGCACTGCCCTTTGATTCTTCTCGTTTCCAGAAGTTGAGTGAGCAACGATTTAAACGAGAGCATAAAGACGAGTTGGACCGTTCGTTTGAGAAGATGGAACGGCTGTTGGGGAAATAAGTTTGTTTAAATGTTAATACTATGAACAACACGAAGAAGAAAGATTTAAGAAGTTCCCTTCTCTCTTCGAAGTATGGGCCTTGCCACCAAGAGAGATAGCTTACAGGTTCGTGGAAGCATTGAGCTGCTGGTTCAGCATGAAGGCAGACGTCGAGTTTTTGCTTATCCCCCATATGGACCGAACAACAGGTCAACCGTCTTTTTTGAACTTCGAGAACAAATAGCGATTGACGGATTAGTAATGTCTACTGCAGCAGAATTGGTTTCCCTTCTTTACGTAGGGGTACAGAACTCCACCAGTCGATACTTTCACCATCTATGCCACTGCCTCGTAGACGGATTTGTTGTAGACACTGGCCTTCTTGCTTGTACTGACGAAATTTACATTCAAGACCACCCAGAAGCAAGAATCCACGGCATCCATATGGCTGCTGGAAGTCTTGAGAGAAGATTGCCTTTTGCTAATAGAGAAGCAAGACTTCGAAAAAGTGATGATGGAGAAGTGGGATCTATTGCGTATGGGTACGAAACCGATAGAATTGAAGATAAAGATAAGATACGCGACAATCCGTTTCTTCTTGCACTACTCGGACAAGAAGGAATAGAAAAATTAATGACTGTTCTTAGATATGGAGTCCGCTCTCTTGAACTAAATGTTCCTAACTCCAACCAGATAACCCATCAAAAGACAGTTAGCATTTACACAAAGAGTGATACGTTCTGTATCGATGCATTCAATCACGGTCGTTTTGCTATTGGAACAAAAAGAAAACAACAACTTCCAAGGAAAAAATAAAAGGGATGAACATTTGTACATCTATACTATCTCCCTAGAAAAATCTGCGTCAGTTGGGATTCGAACCCAAATTTTCAGCTTGCTTTGGCTTGCGCCTTGGAAGGCTGAAATCTTAGCCATTGTTTTGCAACTCTAGCCGTTAGACGACTGACGCGTTACGATTGCTCTCTTCGGTTTCTTTAAAAGGCTTTTCTTAGAAACGGGCCTGGTAGGATTTGAACCTACAGCTTCCACCTTAGGACGGTGGCACTCTGATCCAGGTTGAGTTACAGGCCCTTAGAGAAGAGGCGTTTGTGCAGGTTTAAAGCACTTTCTTTTTCTTTAGCCAGTACTCCCATATGGGTTCTAACTGCAATTTCTTGATTTCTGCAGGAGTACACCATTTCATTGCCTTTGTTTCTCGCTCATTGCGATGGGGCGCACCTTTAACTCTTCCTTCATAGACGTACCAATAATGAACTGATATTCCTTTACTGCACGTGTTGTTGTGCACCTCTTCTTCGTACACTAACTTTGCGTTCTGCAGATCATAGCCAGTTTCTTCCTTGACTTCTCGATAGACTGCAGTTGTTGGATCTTCATCCTCGTCAACGTGACCGGTAGGAGCGGCATGTCCGAACGGTGGAGAGCTTCTGTCCAAGAGGAGATACCTTCCTTCTTTTTCAATGAGCGCGCCTGCGGAATAATGCATGAGTCTTCCGTCTTTTGCTGTTCCAACCTTTGGCTTGCCCACTAGGACCGCACCTCAATCTTCTTTTTCCTCATCAACGCCTTAAGCAATTCACGTCCGGGTTGGGACTTTTTGTTTATCCTGACTTCTCCTTTTTTTGAAGTAAACCCTGTCATGATCAACTCATTGTCGGCAAGAATCTCTACAGCGTGGCCTGGGTCGGCGTAGATGATGATTTCGTTCTTGTCCTCTCGAATATCGAACTTCTGCGCTCTGGTTGGCTCTTCTTTCTCTTTGATTTCCAAGCCGATGCCCAGCTTTTCTTCGATGGACATGATTGTCTTTCCACCTGTGCCTATAATCTTGGGAATATCTTCGTTTTCCACATAGACTATGGCGCGCGCATCAGAGAGAATTTCCACTTGCGGGCTGTGGGTGAGCTTGCTGAACTCGCGCTCAATCTGCTGCGCAGCCAATTGGTAGAGGCCGGGCTTCTTTCCGCCCGCTTTTACAGGAAGAATAACTGTTTCGTTGCCGTAGCTGTAGATTTCATATTCTAATTTCTTTGTCGCTTGATCGGTGACTTCAATCACTGGACGAGCCAAATCTGCTTCAGTCATCCCAGAGGGCATTTTCACGACCATGCGCAATGTGAAGACCTTTTTTATCTCTCCGGCTTCCATGAAAATGATCGTGTCTACGACGTTTGGAATTAAACCTGTTTCTATACGGGACAAGAACCTTTGGATGGCGTCGATAGGTTGCGCTGCATGGAGCACTCCGATCATGTTGGAACCGCCCAAACGCAAGTCGGTGTATAACTCAAAGTCTGGTGTTGAGCGCATTTCGTCAAAGAGGATGTTATCCGGACGTGACAAGAGCAGGATGTCATGCATTTCTCCCTCGCGCACGAAGTTCTTGGAATACTGCGTAATGTCGTCTGGCAACTGGAGGTCACGCGGGCTTTCGACTGTCTTGACGATCTTCTTGTCTTTCAAGAAGCTCATACCAATCGCGCTTGCGAACGTTGATTTTCCAGAACCGGTTTCTCCACAGATGACCAAGCCACGAGCTTTTGTTTTGATACGCTCGAGGAGATCTTCTGGGAGCTTATACTCGTCCAAGGTTAATTGCTTCAGCGGATGAACAACAGTGATTTCCCAGCCGTCAGCAACCGGCGGACGGACAATCACAATACGCAAATTCTTGTATTGCACAATCGTGGTGCACCGCGTTGAGATTTCAATGAAGGAACGAGGATCTATTCTTGTTTTTTCCGCGATTTCCTTGGCGTATTCCTGCATGTCTTCCGTGGTTAGCTTTTCATTTGATAGCTGCACGAGCTCCCATGCTCCTGGGCGGCCTCGTTTACCCAGAGGATAACAGCCCTCCCGCAAATGCAGGGACATGGTTTGATCATCTAAATATTTTTGTAAGGATAACTCTTCTTTGTACTTGACGACCTGAACGTACATGACGTTCAATCCAAAGGCTTTGCCTGACTGAGCCTGCACCAGGTCTGCTGTGATGAGAATGGCCTTGTTTTTGTAGGCTAATTCTCGAATGTACGCATCAATCTCCCCTGATTTGGCGAACTTGATTTGTGTTTCTGTAGGACGATCTCCCACGAAATCGAGCGTGGCCTTCTTTTTTTCTGCCAAGCTTCTAATTTCCTGAATTTCCTCCAATCCTGAGAAACCGATATCTTGGCCCCGGTTGGCCTGATTTTCTAGTTCAGCCACGACGGCGTGGGGGATGAGGATATTTCCTTTGATTTCCCCTTCTTTTATTTTCTTTGAAACAATTCGTTCAATGAGGACAGAAGTATCTGTCACATAGTTTTGTTCTTTTTTCATCTTAACTCCATTAAGTTTATATAGTTGTATTTCTTATGTATTCTGTGCTAGATAGTCTAGAAGAAGCATAATGATTATCTAGCATGTTTGTTTCTAGGGTTCTTAAAGGTTGCGGTTCGTGCTCTTTTCTTACCGAATACTTATGCCCGACTTTCTTTGTATCTAAAACAGTTTATGGTGTGATCATTCACCATGCCTGTAGCTTGCATATGGGCATAACAGATTGTTGAACCGACGAACTTGAAGCCACGCTTTTTCATGTCGATGCTCATGGCGTCTGATTCTTTGGTTTTTGCTGGAAGCTCTTGGAGAGTTTTCCAAGCGTTTATTCTTGGTTTGTAGTTGACGAACTGCCAGATGTACTTGTCGAAGCTGCCGAACTCTTTTTGAACAGCGAGAAATGCTTTTGCATTATTGATTGATGCATCTACTTTTAGTTTGTTCCGAATGATGCCTGGATTATTCAAGAGTTCTTTTACTTTTGCGTCACTGTATCTCGCTATTTTATGCGGATCAAATTTGTCGAATGCCTTGCGGTAGTTCTCTCGTTTCTTGAGGACAGTCAACCAACTCAGCCCAGCCTGAGCTCCTTCTAGCACGAGGAACTCGAAGAGTTTCCTGTCGTCGTGTACGGGAACACCCCACTCTTCATCGTGATACTTGAGGTAGAGTTGGTCATTGGCGACCCAATCGCAGCGTTTCATCTTTTTTGTCGTTTGTTCATTTAACCTTTTCTTTTCTATAGTTAATCTTCTTCGCAGTGTTTAAAAGGATGGCGCTTGTTGGTTGTGCATGGTTCTCTGCCTCTTAGCGTTACCTGTCTTTGCAGTGCTCGGTCTCTTTAGCT
>CAZDTM010000031.1:0-10673 GCA_964508385.1 Candidatus Woesearchaeota archaeon
CTTAAGAACCCATTTAGAGTTTCAATTGCTTCATGTCTATCCCAATCTTTTCTTAGATCTTCATAGAGCATTGATGATAACTTAATAATTCCACCACCCTCTGTCGTAGCGGAAATCAAGTTCTCCAATTCACTCCTAGCTTCATGTCTATCCCAATCACTCCGCAAGTCCCGATGTATAGTGGAAGGTAAAAGAATAGAGCTTCCTCCTTCTACAGCAGCAGAGATTAACCCTCTTAATTCACTCCTAGCTTCATGTCTATCCCAATCTTCCCGCAATTCAGTATAACTAAGAGGCAACTCACAATTGCCGGACCTTAAGAACCCATTTAGAGTTTCAATTGCTTCATGTCTATCCCAATCTTTTCTTAATTCCCTGTAAGTATTCGTGGGTAATGAACAGGTAGCACGTCTCTCTCTGCCAATTGATTCGTGTGCCTGTTTAAATATCGCAAAGAATATGTCGGGAACAGATCGTTTGTTTTTATGAGCTTCTTGATCCTTTTGTGTTTCAATTTCATCATTAAACTTTTTCTGAATATCTTCTTCCTCTCTCATTTTGTCTTGGAATAAAATACTCCTCTTGTTTATATGACTTAATGTGCCCGCTCTTGCTGATGAGAGCAGTTTTTCTAGTTCTTTACGTGCATTGTCTCTATCCCAATCTTCCCGCAATTCAGTATAACTAAGAGGCAACTCACAATTGCCGGACCTTAAGAACCCATTTAGAGTTTCAATTGCTTCATGTCTATCCCAATCTTTTCTTAGATCTTCATAGAGCATTGATGATAACTTAATAATTCCACCACCCTCTGTCGTAGCGGAAATCAAGTTCTCCAATTCACTCCTAGCTTCATGTCTATCCCAATCTTTTCTTAGATCGTTATACCTAAATAGAAGCGCACATGGGCCACTTCTCAATAATTCATACAATATTCGACTTGCTTCATGTCTATTCCAAGTGCTACGTAAATCACGATAAATTTCTGGTGGTAGGCTCAGAATACCACGTCCACCCCTCACGGCAGAAATAAATTCTTTTAAAAGAATACTTGCTTCATGTCTATCCCAATCTTTAAGCAAACCTAGATATCCAACGGAAAAATGCTGGAAAAATCTCCGGTTTTCTTCAAGAGAAAGGTCTGGAATGAGACCGCCAAGTCCCATGCTTCGCATCATCGCGTTAAGGCGTCGCCCCATAGAAGCACTTACTCCGCTATAAGAAAAGTCATAGTCATCAGATTCTGTTCTGGCATACGTTCCTGGCATCTAAGACACCCCCAGATAAAGCTGTTCTGCCATATCTGCAGTTTCCTTGAAAGGAAAGCCGTACTTCTCATACATGGTCGCGAGGAGAGATTCAAAATTGTGAACTTTTCCAAACGCATAACGGTCAGCACGTTGAAAAGGCACATCATTGAGTGAGAAGGATGCCACATTGACGAGACCCCGTTCTTTTTTCGCAAGTTTCTCGTTGGTATACTGCCAGGGAAGATGATACTCCCTGACAAGCATCATCCCTCTCTTTCCTGCAACGTCAGCCGGCCTCAGGTTCTGGAGGCGCAGGGATTCATGAGCTTGCTTTTTTTCTGTTGGAGAAGAGAGGTCAGGTAGGTCAAGTGGAATAAGGGCAGCAATCTGGTGCGGTGTTTGAAGGATCTCAGAAAGAGCATAGGGCCGTTCTTCCTCTTCGTAAGGTGTTGATGCTCGGAAGACGGTGTAATGACTCTGATCAAAGGCAAAAAGACGTTCAAGCTGATCGCTCTCAACAATCGTAAAATCACGATCCTTGTCAATGCCGCACACGCGCCGCACAAGTCCTCCAAGATCCATGCTTGGCTGTGGAAAAACACGCACTAAGGAAAGGGGTTTGCTGGATGTTTTGGCCTTATTCGTCGCTGGATCAATAAGGGCAGCAATCTGGTCTCGTGACAGCACCCCATCGCGGCGTAAGGTTTCTTCTACATCTTCATCAGAGGAGTGTCCGCGCAAGAGGATCCCTTCAACTTTTTCTCTTGGCTGAGAGTCTTGCAGGAGGGCAGTCTTCGCTGTGCGTGTAGAAGAAGGGTAAACCGAGACAAGGGTCTGGGCAACTGAGGGGTATCTCCTTTGAAGATCGCGAAGGTGTGGTTGCAACGAAGCAAAATACTTCTGCATAAACTGATGGTATTGTCGGTCCAAAGAAGTAAGAGCATGAAGATCCTCTCCTGTTTCAGTCTCTCGCAAACGTTGCATAAAAGCATGCAACTCTTCATTCCATCGCGAAATACTAAAAAGAGGGGTGTCAACCAGGGGTTTCATAGCCTGATAGTATCTCTGGCCGTAAGCAGTCGGAATGACGGCCCCCTGTTCCAAGTCAAGTAGATGGAGGTCAACAAGCCGCCGCAATTCTCGATATCGGGTGGTGTGGGTACCAATATGTTTTTCTCGTAGAAGAGAAAGGAGGTGGGAGGGCGTAAGGCGAACCTTTTTTTCCACAGTGTGCACTGCCGCATAGGCTTTTTTCGCAAGCAACTCTTGAAGCTCTTGATCGCTCGGAGAGCCCGGGAAAACAAGATAAACACGTTCTTCTGCTTGCTCAGAACGAAGCGAGGCCATATGATCGATGACTTGTTCCAAACTCAAGAAGTGAACGCGTCCAAAGCTCACATCTAAAGGTGCACGTTTTTTCTCTGGGGGGGTAGCATGCTTAACCTGTGATCGTAATTGTTTCGCAACAACGCGTCCATAAGTAATGTCAATAACATCACGCGCCATCCCAGCATACGCATTCTCAAAATCAAAAGGAAGGGGACGCTCAAATTCCTCACGAATGCTTTCTGGCGAGGAGGATTGAAGAGTCATGCGGAAGAGCATGTCTGGATGAATTAGCAAAGGGTCATCTTCTGTTTTCTTCATGTCTGCCCACTGTTGCATCAAAAGATTTGCATTGGTGATGACGCAAGAGAAAATATAAGAGCCGCTGATGTCATAATCTGTTGCCGCAAGGATGCGCTCGATTTCAATCGGTTTTCCTTCCGGGGTTGGCAAAAGGCGGCGGGCAAGAACATGGTTGAACAGTCTTTGTCGCGCAAGATGTGATGAAGCACTGATGACTACAGCTTCGGAGTCATCTTGATCTTCGCGTTTTCGTGCAGGAGAAGAACGCGCTTGTTGAAGCTTAAAAAGGGCGCGTTGCGCGTTTTCCCATGATGGGGAGCGCAGCACGAGATCCTCAAGAGAGGCATACTGTTCAGTCTCTGAGAGCGTGACTTTTCCATCGCGGTAGGTATAAGGTGTCCCTTCAGTGTCAAAAATGACGATGAAGTCTTCATTCCGCGGAATCACATAGTAGCTGATGTCCTCAACAGCCCATTCCTGTCCCTGCCTTGACCTTTTCAGGTAGTCCAGTCTTTTTTTCGTGGCACGCGCGTGTTTCATTCCCAAGGCATCAAGGTGTTGTGCAAAGAAAGCGCAGCGCGTGCAGTCTGTTGTGCAAAAATAATGGTTTCCACTGTCTTTGTAAACGCGCCTTTGATCATCTTTAGGGTCATCGAGAAGTGCAACGCATCGCTGCGCAAGGTCTGATGACGAGAGAAAGTGGTTTTTCTCTGGATCGGTCCTCAGGCGGAGAAGGTCACGATGTTCAACCCTGCAAGAGCCGCGATTATCAAAAGATTCAGGTGCAAGCGCTCGTGCTATCATAGTTGAGATGCTTTTCTTTTCAGTAATGATAATGTCTGCTTTAGCCATGGCGATAGAACTCCCCAATGCGCTGTTTCATGTGCTCGAACGTGATGAAATCGTTTGGAGAGGCAAAACTTTTTTCTGAGGTGACATACTCTTTCAAAACACGGTCTTCAAAGCGATCATCAGCAACAAGAATAATATTGTTGCCAAATCGTTGGAGCGGACGCGGCAACAGTTGCAGGTTATTGCGGGCGTTGGGAATGCTAAGGAATTCATAGCGGTCGGCTCCTCGATCAGCAACGTTTTTGATGCCGAGCAATCGTTCATCTGCGCAGATCACAACTGCACGGTCCTTCAGGCTGCGGATGGCGCGCCCGACGCTTTGATTGAGTTTTCTGAACGCATTATGCCTATAAGCGAGGTCTCTGCCAAGCTCGCGGTCACCCCGCCGCATGGTGAAATAATCTTCTTTTACAGTGTTTATTCTTAGGTCAGCGGCAGAGCTGGGGTAAGGAAGACCAACCGTCATGACCATTTCCATTTGCTTGCCAAGATAATCAACTCCTTCTGACAGGCTGCCGCCAGCAACGCTCAGAAGCACGACGGTTTTTTTCAACTCAGCTGCTTGCTTGAAGACATCAATGTAGTGCTTTCCTGTCGGGGCAGCGGCAACGTGCGGCTCAGCACGAACAAGCGAGCAGAGCGTGCGATAGTCGTCTTGTGGTCGTCGCCTTGCCCCGTTGTGGTCGCCGTTTTCAGGAAGATAAGTAAGAAGCAAAAAATCAAGGGACTGTTGGAGCGGTTTGAGAATCTGATGAACCTCCTGAACGACAACATTGCTTGCGCAAAAAACACCCACGTTTTTTCCCTGTGCCGGAGGAAGTGCTGTAGAAAAGAGTTTTCGCAAAATTCCCTTTTCTCTTGACGTGAAGGTAAGCGAGGTTCCATCTGCCTGCTTTTTTGGCGAGGAATTCACGCCGCCAACAAAAAAAGGAAGGTACTGTTCATCTTTGAAAACAGGATCCAACCGCGCGCACAGCGGCTGTTCTAAGCCAAGGAGATAGGCTATCTCTTCAGGCGGCGAGAGCGTTGCGCTGGTGTACAGTGTTGATCTGAAGCCGTCAGTGACTCGCTGTGCCATGATTGAAGGATGAAGCGCATACACGGAAATGGTGTGATCCGCTTCTGTAGTGATGATGTGGCTATAAGGATCTTCCATGACGCCGAGCAGGGAGGAAAGAATTTGGTGTGAAGAATGAAGGCGTTTCAGCGCGACTGAAGAAAAATTCTGTTTTTCTTGATATCCTCGTTCAATCAGCTCGTTGACCTTTCCTTGAAGCCGTCGCAGATTTTCTAAAAAGGGTTCGCCCATCTTTTCTATGACAGCAAGAACGCGTTCTTCAGCAAGAATGTGGGTTTCAAGGGAATCAGGAAGTGAGGGAAGAAGTGTTTCTGGTGATAACTGTGTATGCACAGCAGAGCGGAAAGCCTGCGCTGCAAGGTCAAGATACACAAAAACATCTGGCAGGAGAGGATCATTCGATGCAGTGGTTTTCAACTGAGCAAGAGACGCGCGAACTCCTCTGGTAACAAGATGTTCGAGGTTGTAGGCATTGCGCATGCGATCCTCAAGGTAGTCCTCCCTGTTGAGCTCATGCGCAGGCTGATAATTGAGAGTGAGCATGGGCTGGGTGCTCAGATCATCAACAAAATTATGCGCCTCATCAATGACGAGCATGACATCTTCCTTTGAGAGATCTCCAAAAAATCTGCGTTTCCATTCTTCATCAAAGAGGTAGGTGTGTGGGCATAGAAGAATGCGGGCATGCTCAGCTTTTTTCTTGAAGTAAGGTGCCGGACAGAATTCCTGCCGCCTCACTTCGAAAAGCTCTTCATGCCCCAAGACATCGCGTTCAAGAATTGTGGAAAGGGGAATGGACTGATCTGGCTTGAAATCTCTCTTTGTGTCAGTTAAAGGACATACTGGACGATTCTCCTCGCCTTCCTCAAGTCGATAACAATAGCGCTCGTGTGTGCGTGCACCAGGATCAAGGAGGGCGCAAACATCCTCTCTCACTCTCCCTAACCCAACAAACAAATCAGCATCTAAGGGGCCAAAAGGACTTTCCGGCCGTGTCAGAAGATCGCGCAATTCTCGAAGAACATTGTATACTTGGGTGATGGTTCGTGTGCTATAAATGACGCGCGCCTTAGGATGAGCCTTAAGATAGGGAAAAAGAGCGCCAAAAATAGCCCGAGTTTTTCCCAAGCCGGTCGGCCCTTCTGCAACAACATCGCGGCCATGGATAACACCTTCATAACAAAGCGTCATGAATTGAACTTGCTGCTCCCTAAATTCTGCTTGGTTGCCTCCTCGGAAGGAAAGAACATTTTCATAGAGATTGAGCAAAGGCTGCGCATCAGTTATGAGCTCAGGTATGAATGGTGTGCGCTCGCGTTCCAGTTGTGGGATTGAAGGTAGCACAAGTTTGTCAAAAGAGGTCAGTCGTCTTTCTTTGTTCTTGTAGTACCCAAATGCTGAAAGGTCTTCTGCTCGTTGGATGACATTCCTGCGTTTGGTGCTGGTTTTCATAGTAAGTAAAGGAGATGAGCAGAGGTCATCAAGTTCAGAAAGAAGGGGATCAATAAGTTCTGATCCGCTACGAAGCCGTCGCTCCAGAGAATGAAGATCCTCGACAAAGGAGGCATGAAGGTCAGGTGACAGCTCACGACCCGCATGCGCATTAAATTGTTCTTGAAGAGGCTTCAAACGAGCACGCAGGTCATTCCGCACATCCGGAAATAAGGCTGGCGAGGAGATCATGTCACGCACAACTTCAAGATCTTCGACAAGATTGGAGTACTCTCGCCAGTTTACTGACGAAGCCATTTCCTCCAAATCATCAAGAAGCCCATGGCACTCGCGGCTATGAGTCTCAGACTGCTGTTGTTTCTCCTCTCTGATGGTCTGCAAATACGCAAACCCTTCTTGAGTCATACCCCATAAGGCTTGCCGATGCTGATGAGTAAGGACGTTGTTGTTCTCCTTGATGCGTTGTTGAAAATCGATAAGACCTTGTTTGAGTCTGCTGTAGTCGCTCCACTGCGCCGTAGTAGTTTCCTGAAGAAGCCCATCTACTTCATTCTGAAGTTCAAGAAAACGATCTAATGAATTATCCCAACCTCTGGATTGATAAGGACCTGGCGTCATGGGCGGATCGTATGGTCATCATACGTGAAGTGCAGGAGAAATCTAGAGATTTAAGCCTTACGTTATGATGGGTACTATGAGCAAAAAAGCAACGAGGCAACTTACAACGGTTCACATCCACTGCCATTCCAGCATTGCTCTGAAGGACATTGACAGCCCCACTCCAGGGCCTGTGTACACCAAAGTTGTTCACCCCGTAAAGGGGCGCACTTTCCCCCACATCCATCTGAGAAAAGGGTCCATGCCCCACCGTCTTGCACACAGCCTTCTTCAGCGGTGCTCAGCGGAGGAGAAATAACTTCTGGAGGAGGTACGGGTTCATCTTTAAGAGGCATGACGGGAGACTCGGGGGTTGGTGTAGGATCCTGTGTCGGTGGTGGGGAAATACATCCAGATAGAAGGAAAAGAAGAGTCATGATCGGCCAAAGTTTCATCCAATGCAGGGAACAGACTGGTTTTTATACTTTTAGTGGACCGAAAGATTTTCGATGTACAAAAAGAAAGATATTTATAGCCAAAAAAGAAAGAAAAAAGATGACCAAAAGCACACACAAGCTCAACGTCGCCTCCATCTACTACGACGACCAACTTGACATTCTAGAGTTGCATACTGCAGGCAAAGTTCATCATTCTCTGCCCATTAACGACGCGGCAGTTCTCCATTTTAATGGCAAAAATAAACTTGTGGGCTTGGAACTAACTGGGTTAGCACACATTCAGGAGATCCCAAAAGAGCATCTTGCTCATATTGCTTCTGCTCACATCACCATACGAGCTATCCTTAAAAAGACACTGTACATAGGAGCCATTCTCATGTCCCGCGTCAACAACCAAGATGTCCCTACTGTCCTTTCTCTTCCGGCAATTACCACAAGATAAACCATCTCTGGTGTGATGTGAGTACTTTGTAATAAGTGACAACGCCAATGTTTCCACGAGACGGTTGATCAATAACAATAACAACGAGAAGATCGTACCTGGCGCTATGACGAAGCCGAATCTCATAACGGGGTGAAACAAAGAAAGACAGTTTCACGAGATTTACACTTTTGATACGAGACTCATCTAAAATGCCGTACACTACTTGAGGATTAGCTCCAGTTTTTCGTTCAAATGCTTGCCAGTCTTTTCGAGCAATCCACTCATTCCAATGCTTCTTGAGAAAAACAACATCTTTTGCAGTAGCTGATCGTAATCGCTCTTTAACAAAGACTTCAGTAGTATCCACATGGCAAAGATTAAAGGTTATTTAATCACGATTGCTATGAAAAACTCGAAGGTCTTCCAAAAAAACAGAAGATATCTTTATGAAGAAGATTGTCTTAAGTAAAAAGCATAACAAAAAACACCAGGTAAATCCATGACACCATGCGAAAATAAAAATTATGCCTCATTTCTCAGACCGGATACCCAAAAATATCAAAATCAATGGGTCGCTATCCTCGATGGGAAAGTGATCGCGCATGAGCCTTCGTTCAAAGTTGCATATACAAAAACAAAAGAAACGCACCAAAACCAGCGGCCTCTCATGGCCAAACCGCCTTCAAGGAAGTGATGATCCTGCAGGTGACGTATGATGCTTTCTTTTATTTGTCATAGAGGAGGAGGATGGCATTAAAACTTCTGTAAACGCAAACGAAAAGCTTATTAATTAAATACACGTACATACACGCATGTCAACCAAAACACTCACCATCACGGAAGAAGCATACGAGCGCCTATTCAGCAAGAAGCGCGATAAAGAGAGTTTCAGCGACGTCATCAACCGGATTACGAATAAAGGCAGTATCCTTGCATTTGCAGGAGTCTTGACAAAAGAAGAAGGAAAAGCACTTGAAAAAGAAATTGCAAGCAGCAGAGCGCAAAGTAGAAAACGAACCGAGCGAACACTATATGATTCTTGACACAACGATCATTGTTGATCTCCTGCGAGGGGAAGAAAAGGCCGTACAGAAGTTTACAGAGCTGGAAGCAAAGCACATCCCACTTTCAACAACATCAATTACGCTTTTTGAGATAGAGCAAGGAATGACAGAACGACAGCGCGAGAAGATAGCATCTCTATGGGCGAGCCTAAACATTCTTAGTTTCGATGCTGCTGCAGCGCAAGAAGCAGGAGTCATTCACGCAGCATTAAAGAAATCTGGCTTGGTGATTGATCCGGAAGACAGCATGATTGCCGGCATTGCTGTAGTTCAACATGAGGCGGTGATAACGAGAAACCGCAAACATTTTGAAAGAGTGCCCGCACTAAAGGTCGAGCTTTATTAGTCCTCAACTCTTACCCATACCAAGATTCTATCTCATCACTATAAATGAGGACTATAGACTACCGCGAGAGAAAAATGCAAACTAGCAAATGATTGAATAAATGTTAACTGAAGCCGCCAAAAACTCATAACCGAAGAGCAGGATAATTATCACTACTCCAAAAACAGAAGCAATTACTCCAAAAACAGAAGAATTAATGCAAAGATGAAAAAACCAATAACTGAATCCCACGTTGAAGAGAATACTTTGAATATTCTCAAGCCTTTAGAGTAGGACAAATCTCCGCCCTTTTTCAGGTGACTACAAAAAGAAGAAAATGTAGACACCCATAACAGAAGAACGGAAACCGAACGTCTTTCCTATTACTCCTGATCAATTAACCACTACAGATTTTGTCGTGTGTGTTCAACTGGGAAAAGACTGGAGGTTGGAGTTTATCCTCAAGATTCCTGCGAAAGAACCAGTGTACAACCAGCATTGTAGGGTTGTGCTAACGAAGAGGCTGATAGAGAGATACTACTTTGGTAGGCTAAAACCTGTTTAAAGTTCAGAAACCAACCACGGCTTCACCTTTTCCTAAAGCGGCGATGAACTTATAAGGTTAAAAGGAGCCTAAAGTCTGTCCTAAACGCAAAAGTCCTTATTGGGATGTGGCGAGAAAAAGCGAAAAAATGGCAGATAACGAAGCAGAGACAAGGGCAAAACTGATTAATCCCACGTTAGACAGGGTTGGTTGGAAAATCGGCGGACATTATGTTAAAGAAGAGGTTAACCCCATTAAATCTAAATTTCAGATTAAAGAATATGTCGGTCGTGAAGCCGGAATAGAAAGAAATGTTGATTGTTTCATTGATTATTTACTTTTAGATGAAGATAGAAGTCCTCTTGCAGTAATTGAGTCTAAAAAAACCTCTATCAGTGTGGAGAAGGGAGAAATTCAAGCAAGAACGTACAGGGAAGCTATCGAAAAACAAATGGGAATAAAGGTCCCTATTTTTTTAACAAATGGAAACTCCTGGTATTACATGGATGATTTAGACAGAAGAAGACAGATATTACTGCCTTTCAACCAAAAGGATCTTCATAGGATAGTTAGTCTTATGAAACAGAGAAAAGATCCTGCACATGTAAAGATTAACACAAAGATAGTCGATAGAAGGAGGGGAATAGAAGCTGCAAAGATCGTTTTAGAACATTTTTCTCAAGGGCATAGAGAAGCACTGATCAATATGGCTACGGGAACAGGAAAGACAAGAGTAGCAATGGCGATTATAGATGGGTTAATAAAAGCACAATGGATTCAAAAAATATTATTTGTTGTAGATAGAATTTCTTTGGGAATTCAAGCTAAAGAAAAAGGGTTTAAAAAATTCTTTCCAGATAGTCCAATTTGTGAATTAAATGAGGAAGGATATTCAGATACAGCAAGATTTTATGTTTCAACAGTTCAAACGCTTATGTCCCCACAAAAACCAAGGGGTAAGTTTTATGAGAAGTTTGGTTCCGGGGCGTTTGATCTCGTT
>CAZDTM010000032.1:0-10224 GCA_964508385.1 Candidatus Woesearchaeota archaeon
ATGGTTCTCTGCCTCTTAGCGTTACCTGTCTTTGCAGTGCTCGGTCTCTTTAGCTTGCAATATCGACGGTTGGCAAAAGACGCTTTTGAATGCTTGTTTAAGACTGTTACGTTAAGAAAATGCGAGAGCGGCTTAGACGACCGCATTCGTGCAGGAATTACGGGGCGATTACTGCCCCATTCTGAACGTGCAGCCACCTTCTTCTATCGCTACTACAAGATTTTTTCATGGATTGTGCTGATTGTTTTTCTTTGGAGCGCCTACACCAGCGCGATTGGCGTCTATAATTACATACAGTATGGCAACTGCAATGGTCCTGCATCTACGGGGTTTTGCTTGTTTGATCCTTCTGGGCAGTACAGCGGCACTTCTTCCTTGGATGTGGATGCGCCCAACGTTCTTGTGCCCCCTGTTGTTGAAGAGGATGATCCCACGCTTGGAGATCCTGCGGCTGAACTCACCATCATTGAGTTTGGATGCTATACCTGCCCCTATACGAAGAAAGCTGAACCTACAGTGCAACGCGTTCTTGAAGAGTATGCCGGACAAGTGAATGTACAGTTCAAGACCTTCCTGCTTCCCAACCATCCTTTCAGCTATCCTGCTGCGCTGGCTGCCAACTGTGTTGCAGAACAAGGACAGTATGCTGCGTATCACCCCCTGCTGTTTGAGCGACAAGAGACGCTCACCGATACTACCTTTAGGGAACTTGCCGCATTCGTTGGTGTGGATGTAGAACAGTACGATGCCTGTGTTGTTGAAGAACGCTACAAAGCAGAGATTCAAGCAGATACCTTAATGGGACTTCAGGCTGGCGTGCAGGGAACTCCTATGTTTTTCATTGAAGACCAGGTCATTGCTGGGCCGAAACCATTCAAGACGTTTGAAACTATTTTGGAGGGCGCACTCGATGTTTAATCCCTTTTCAGCTGAACGAATACGGAAAGACTTCCCCTTACTGAAGCAGAAGGTTGTGTACTTGGACAATGCCTGCATGACGTTGAAGCCCCAGATCGTGCTGGACAAGATGGGTGAGTATTATACCGAGTATACTGCGTGCGGCGGGAGAAGTTTGTACGCGTTCTCTCAACGCGTGAAGCTGGAAGTGGAGAAAGCGAGAACTGCTGTGCGGAAATTTCTTGGAGCGAAGACGTCTGATGAAGTTGTGTTTAATCGCAATACCACTGAGGGATTGAATGTGGTTGCTGAAGGATTGAACTTGCAGAAAGGCGATACTGTTCTTTTGAGCGACAAGGAGCACAATTCGAACTTGTTGCCTTGGTTACGGTTGAGAGAGAAAGGTGTAACTGTTCTGCACGTGGAAAGCAATCCTGATAATACGTTCAATTTAGAAACCTTTGAACGAAGCTTTACGAAGCATACAAAAGTTGTTTCTGTTGTGCATACGTCAAATGTTGACGGCGTGACGAACCCTGTGAAGGAGATTGCAAAGATCACCCATGAGCGTGGTGCTGTGTTGGTTGTTGATGGGGCGCAGAGCGTGCCGAGCAAGAACGTTGATGTGCGGAAACTGGACGTTGATTTCTTGGCGTTTTCCGGACATAAGATTTTAGGACCAACGGGAACCGGAGTTTTGTAAGGGAAGCGAGACTTGCTTGTCGGGATGGAACCTCTCTTGATTGGCGGTGGGACTGTTGTGGATACGACGTATGATGGGTATACTTTGGATAAGGCTCCTGCAAAGTTTGAAGCGGGTTTGCAGGATTATGCTGGCATTTTAGGATTAGGTGTTGCTTGCACGTATTTGGCGAACGTTGGTGTTGGGAACATTGATATTCACATGAAACGTCTGAACGAGATCGTGACCGGGGAACTTGGTGACCATCCAAAAGTACACCTCTTAGGCCCACGAGATCCTCGTTTAAGGAGCGGAGTCTTTTCTTTCGTGCCTGAAGGCATGGACATTCATCATGTTGCCAAGATGCTGGACGTGTCAAAGAAGATCTTGGTACGAAGCGGAGCGCATTGCGTGCACAGCTGGTTTAATGCGCATCAACTGAAAGGATCTGTCCGTGCTTCTTTTTATTTGTACAACACTGAGGAAGAAGCGAGATTATTTGCTCAAGAAGTGAAGAAGATTTTGAAAATGGCTTGAATATTTTAAACACGCAAAAAAACGATAGAAGCTTATATCTTTCTCAAGAACGTCAGGAAACCCGTGTGCATCAATCCGATATGTTTTGGCCGCAGCTTCTTTTCTTCCACGATCCAGTCTCGTTGTATGAGCTCTGTGGTCAGTTGATGGTAGAACCCTTCTTTTTGTGCGGTTATGACTCCTTCTTGCACCTGCGAGATGTGAGGTTGATAGAGAATAAGAAATCCACCTGCCCTCAGTGCTTTGTGCGCATGCTTCACAACCCTCAATGGCTCCTCAAGATCGAGGATGATTACGTCAATGTTTCTCTCGTCGATGCCTTGACTGATATCTTTATTCTTGAGTTTTGCTTTGATGTTTAACTTTTTAAGATTCTTTTGTGCGATGACGTAGAAGTCTTTATTACGTTCGTAGGAGACGAGTTTTGGGGTAATGTGCGCTAAGTATGCAGCAAGAAAGCCGGAACCTGTGCCTGCTTCGACAATCTTTGTTGCTGAACCAATTCCTGCAATTGCGATGATGAGACCAACTTCTTTTGGCAGAATGACTGCCGGCCCGCGCTTCACTGTTTGAAAGAGGTCAGGGAACTGTGCTGGAAAACAGAGATAGTGTTTGCCCTTTGAAGTACTGACTTCTGCGTGTTTTTTGATGTCCGTTTCTTTGATGAATCCGTCTTTGGTGTGGAAGTCACCTGCTGACCAGATATACCTGGTTCCTTCGTCGTTGATGAGGACTTTCTGTTCTGTTTTCATGTTTAATTATGCGGGGGCTAGGATTCGAACCTAGGCAGGCACTAAGCCAACAGCTCTTGAGGCTGTCGCGTTTGACCACTCCGCCACCCCCGCGAGTTCTGGTTGCTTTTAACATACCATAACCTTTATAAATAAGGGTGGCCTTTTTAACTTTACGTTTTAAGAGGTGTATCGATTTGAGACCATCGCTCTTGTTCATTTTATTGTTTACAGCTCTCTTCTCGTCCGTTGTCTTTGCGCAGCTCAACCTTACCGTCGCAAGCCCAGCCAACAATGAATACCTGACAGGCTCAGTCGCCTTCAGAATCACCAACAACACGGGCGAACCAGCCAACTTCAGCGTCAGAAACGTGGAATACTACTTTGAACTCTCCAATGGAACAAGAACCCTCTTTGCCAATGTCACCAGAGCGGTCGTGGGTGCCGGCGTCAGCAACTTCACCGGTCTCACCACATTCAACACCACAAATGACACGACACTCGGCCCATTCTTTGATGTCCTTGCCTCTGGAAACTTCGCCCAGATTGTCATCAATGTATCCCACGAGTTCTTCAGCACCAATGGAACAGAAGTGGGTGTGTCCAGTTCCCTTGGTCCGTTCTACAACTCCAGCACCATAACAGGATTGACGATCGACAACGCCGCGCCGACGTTCACGTTACAGTTTAAAAACAAAGCCGGTACCATTGTTCTTTCACCCTTTGAATTTGGGTTTAAGGATGTGGTCACTATTGATTGCAACCCGGCAGATGCAACTGCAGGTCTTGCGAATATTTCAGTGACTATTCAACGACCCGATGTCGGCGGACTTTCTGGACTTTCAAACGTTCCTTTAACTGGGGAAAAGGACTATGCGGATACCGATGCCTTGGGCAAATACACTGTTAGCTGCACGGTTTATGATAAAGGAAGCAAGAATACCACCACCTCTGGCTTCTTTACGATTATTTCCAAAGCACCAGAAGCAGGCGCGTATAAAATACCTGGCTTTAAGGAACCTATTTCAAAGGTGCTTGTCGGTGTTGGGTCAACTGTGAACGTGGGAGAGATTACTCCTGAGCCCCTGAGCAGGCTGATGAGCTTGAAAGCAGCACTCATTATGAACGTTAAGGGAGAAGAGCATACGATGACCGTCGATCAGATTGGCGACGACAGCGTGACGCTCATGGTGGCATCAGAACCTTTTGCAGTCACGATTCCTGTAGGAGAAACAAAGAACGTTGATGTTACTGCCGATGGCGTTGATGACCTTCAGGTTACTCTCCATATGATTTACAAGAAGAAAGCAGATTTAACCTTCGTCCTTCTTGAGGGAGCTGCAGTACCCCCTGCGACAACACCAGAGCCTGTTGAAGAGCAAGTTGCCCCGCAGGAACAAGCGCCAGCAGAAGAACAACAACGTTCACCTTGGGGTCTGCTGGTTTTGTTCGTCGTTATTGTCCTTGTGCTTTTCTTGCTTCTACGCTTCCTGAGGAAGAAAGAGAACAAACAACCGCCAGAAAAGATCAAGTTTACTCCCCGCGATTTAGGGATGACAAGCAGGGATGGAAGCAGCCAACCCGGCGTTCCCCCGGCAACTGTCCGGGAACCGGAGCAACCTTCTTCAACGCCTCCAAGCGACCTTCCTCCTGCCGGACAACGACGTTCCTATTACTAATTAGTTTTTTAAAGTCGTTCTTTGTTGTGCTTTTATGCCGATCAATGCAGGCCCAGAATTTCAGAAGGCACAGGAAGAGTATGCTTTAGCCAGATCTCTTCAGGAAAAATTAACTGCTGTAGAGAAGATGTTGAAGACGGCGCCCAAGCACAAATCTTCTGAGAAGCTCCTTGCTGGGCTGAAAGAGAGGCAAGCTAAAATCCGCAAGCAGATTGAGACGCAGCGCCAGCAGAAAAAGGGCGGCACGAACGTTTTTAGTGTCAAGAAAGAAGGTGCGGCGCAGATCGTTCTCGTGGGAGCAACGAACACGGGAAAGAGCACACTTTTGCAGCAGCTGACTGGAGCGCAGGTGGAAATTGCCTCGTATGAGTTTACTACAAAGAAGCCGGAAGTGGGCATTCTGGATTATCATGGCGTGAAGATTCAGGTTGTGGAAATTCCTGCGATCATTGACCATTTTGCTGATACTAAGGCTGGACCCCCCCTGCTTTCCATCATTAGAAACGCTGATTTGATGGTGTACCTCTTTCGCACTGCTGGAGAAAAAGAGCTGCTTGATCGCGAACTTTCTGACGTTGGCGTGGAAACTATCATCTACAACAACCAAGAAAACTTTCCTGATCTCCTCTGGCAGCGTTTAGGACTGATTAAGGTCTGTACCAAACAGCCGGGAAAAGAGAAGGACTATCCTCCGCTTCCCCTTCCGAAAGGATCCACTGTTGAGGACGTCGTGAAAACGATTCACAAGGATTTCATCAAGCGCTTTCGCTTTGCGCGCGTGTTTGGGAAGAGCGCGAAATTTGACGGCCAGCAGGTTGGACTGAATCACGTTCTTCAGGATGATGACGTGGTTGAATTTCATGTTACTTAGCGTATCTCTCTCAGTGAGGAAATGTCGCATGGGTGTTGTTGAAGAATATCTTAAGCGAAGGAGCATCATTCAGCAACGCCTTCATGAGTTCTCGTGCGTGCGCCATGAAGGAGAAGAGCGGCTCTTCTATGAACTCTGCTTTTGCCTGCTCACGCCGCAGAGCAATGGCAAGCAGTGCTGGGATGCGGTTGGTTTGCTTATGCGACATGATTTTTTTCATTGCCGCCTTTCTGCGCGCACTCTTGAGCGCTGCTTACGCCAGAAGACCCGTTTTCATGTCACCAAAACGAGGTACTTGTTGAAGATGAAGCGAGAGTTTCCAGCGATCGCTCGCGCACTGTCGGAGCATACCGACGGCGCATCTCTTCGTTTGTGGCTGGTGGAACATGTGAAAGGGATGGGCTTGAAAGAAGCAAGCCACTTTTTGAGAAACATTGGCTTTCGAAACCTTGCTATTCTTGATCGCCACGTACTCAAACATCTCGTGCGAGAAAGAGTGCTGCCTCGTTTGCCACACACCTTGACTTCCCGCACATATCTTTTCATTGAAAAACGTTTTCATGCATACAGCAAACGCGTTGAGGTGCCTCTAGATTGCTTGGACCTGGTGTTCTGGAGCATGGAAACCGGAGAGGTGTTCAAATGAAAAAAATCTCGGTCACCAAGACGCTGTCTTTGATGAAGCAGCATACGAAGGACTTTGTTGTGCCGAGCGTCAGCGAGATCGCCGAGATTACGAAGAATCCTTTTCAGGTGCTCATTAGCTGCATTATTAGTTTACGAACAAAGGATGCTGTCACCATTGAAGCAAGCAAGCGACTGTTTGCTGTTGCGGATACTGCCCAGAAGATGGTTCATTTATCTGAACAAGAAATTGCACGACGTATCTATCCTGCTGGTTTCTACAAGACCAAGGCAAAGAACATCAAAAAGATTTGTGGGCTCCTTCTTGCTGAGCATCAAGGAAGAGTTCCTTCCACTCTTGACGATTTGATGAACCTGCCTGGGGTTGGAAGAAAAACCGCAGCGATTACGATGGTCTATGGCCACGCGAGCAAGGACCATATTCCTGTTGATGTCCATGTGCATGTTATTGCCAACCGTTTAGGCTGGGTGACCACGAAAAAACCTGAAGACACTGAAGACGCGCTGAAAAAGATCATTCCTCGCCGCTATTGGCAAGATATCAACAACCTCTTTGTCCAGTTTGGGCAGAATATTTGCGTCACCGTGAGCCCGCATTGCAGCCGATGCACACTACGGCCTTACTGCCCGCGAGTAGGGGTTACAAGAAGCAGATAAAAAAGCAACCATTATAAATAAGCAGTCCTCTCCATTGCTATCTTGAGAATACCAAGGAGAGTGATGACATGGGAGTTGTCAATTATATTGGCTTGAAGTCATTGGATTCTGATGAGGTTGATGTTGTTAAGTCCATTGTTGAGAGCCATGTCGAGAAAGTCAGACGCAATATTTCTGATTTTGACATGGTTGTGCACGTGAAGCTCCATGATGTCCAAGGCAGGAAAAAGTACTCCTTACATTGCCGCATTGATGACACTCATGTAGACTTTGTTAATGATGCTGTTGACTGGAATCTGCGAAAGACTGCGCATATGCTGATGGAGAAGCTTGACAACGCCATCAAGAAAAAACTTCGTGTGGGTGGGCAGCAACAAGAACGCTTTCGTCCACGCGGCGCCACTCGAGGAAATGACACACGTTTAAAAGCGAAGGTTCGGGGTCTTACGTCGTGATGAACCATAAACAGGTGATCCTTGTGCGGGAGGATTTGAATATGCCCAAGGGAAAGCTTGCTGTTCAGTGCAGCCACGCCGCTGTTGATGCCGCGCTTTCCTCTCCGAAAGAGAAAATTGAGGCATGGAAGAAAGGGGGCATGAAGAAAGTTGCGCTGAAAGTAGCTAACCTTGAGGAGCTGCAGTTGTATGCAAAGAAGGCACGCGCCGCGCACCTTCTTGTTAAGGTTATTACCGATGCAGGCAGAACATTTTTTTCTGAGCCCACCATTACCTGCGCCGCTATTGGACCGGATCGCGAGGATGCTCTTGATGTGATTACTGGCAACTTGAAGATGTTGTGATCTTCGCAAGCGATTTATACGATCATACTGATGTATCTTGCTTTTGTTTTGGTGTTCTTCTTCGCGGTGGTGCGTAAACCGTATTTTGTTGTACTTTTAAAGTAGTTACAATAGAAAGATTTAAATACGAGAAATTTGTTTGTAGTTTATGGGAATCGACCAAAAAGAGCCACAGGAACGGAGGAAATTGGCTGAACGCTCTCTTCAACTTTACCTCCTTGCTCAGCAACACGGACTTCCCCAAACCCCTCAAGGATGTGCCCGGTTTCTTAGTGATGCGGGTTATGAGAGCGTTGCCCTTAGAGGCCATCAGAGGCGAGCTTCTCTCTTGGCAGCGAATTACTCTGAAATTCTCTTGTTTGATCCTTTTGTGAGAGCGTATGTTGGGACCGGATCTTTTCTTCCAGAACAGGATTTTCACAAGATTCTCTTCAACGTCTTTACTCATTGCTATGAGGCGGGTAAGCGAGCAGCAGAACAAGGTAACAAAACTGTAACTGAGGCAGCAGAAATACCCGCCACACCCCCCGCACCAGCTTTTTTTCGATCTCCCCTTCCTTGCGTTGAAGAAATTGTTGACGACGGCGAAGATGGGGTGCCTCTCTTGCCAGAACACGGCCAAGCTTATGACGATGCTCGAGAGCAGTTAGGATATCCACGTCGAAAGCTTTAAAAAACAGCAAAACAGTGCTACTTTTAGGACGACCATAGCGGCTTGGTTCACCTGATCTCGTTTCGATCTCAGAAGTTAAACAGGCCCGCGTTCCAGGTTGTACTACCCTCTGGGTGGGAACCCTGGTTCGTTGTCCACTTCATTCTGTTGATTGCTGCTGTGGCCTGTACAGCGCTTCCTTTCCTTTCAGACTTTCCTGGCCTACTTGGGATAGCGTGCTCTTCAACTCTATTTTGATGTTGCACAATTTTTCCAAATAGTAGACGTTGTTAAGGGGAACGTGGCGGATGGGCTTTAGGACAGATTTGTAAAAGTTTGTTTTGTTTTTGTCTGTTCCTACGAGATCGAACAAACCAGGAATATGGCGGTAATTGATCAGCAATGTATCCAACTCTGCCTGCGCCTGTCGCGCGTAGGTGAAGGTTTCATTAAAGTAGAACGCCCCATCAATAACTTCCTGCGCTTCGTTGCAGGCAAAACCAGATTCATCAAGAACCAGGCCCTTTTCACCTAACTTTTGTCCCTGGTGCCAATACCACCCTGATGTGAGCATCAGCTTTCGCGCGTCAATGAAGAGCAGCAACGCTTTGGTTTCATCTGAGGGCGAGGGCTTGATTGTCTGCTCGAATTGCTTGATCTCCTCCAAGAGCAAAGGAATGTTCTCTTCAGAAGGGATGGATGCTTCAGTCAGGTTGATTTGTTCGCCTTTGAATGAGGCACCATATTTTTCGTCGAGCTCTTGAAGCTTTTCAAATCCTTCCTGGAAGGTGTACTGCCGGTTTCCTTTCAGAACGAGAAGGGACCCGACTATAGCAATCACAAAAAGCGCACTAATGATGGGAAGTACATAGCTCTTTTTTTGCTTTGGCTGTTTTTTCACAGTTGCTTTCCAGTTATGCTCTTTTTAAACCTTTTTTCTTGCCAGCACGCTTTTAAGCACGGCGTTTTTCTGTAGGTTATGCCTTTCCGTCCTGCTCAACGCGAGCGAGATCGTACGCTGACCCTTGAACGCATTCGAACGCTGTTTCACGAAGCCGCCACAGCTTTTTCTGACCATCCTGAACGCAGCCATCGGTATGTTGAGATGGCGAGAAAACTAGCCATGAGAATGAATGTCAGCCTGCCTTCCTCCTTGAAGCGACACTTCTGCCCCCACTGCTACCGCTATTTACAGCCTGGTGAGAACTGCCGCGTGAGAACCAGGCAGCACATGCTGGTGGTGTACTGCCTCTCCTGCAGGAAGTACGCTAAGCTTCCTCTTCGCGGACGCGCGCTCTTAAAAATGAAAACAACGTGAACTGCTTCTGTGGTCGCGGCCTCTTTGTTTTGTGCGGCATCAAACTCTTGTAGATGGGAAACCACTCTGCTTTAATCCACACTTTTTCTTTTTTCACTGCATAGCCGAAACCGCGCCTGATAAGCTCTTTGTCGACAATGCCGCCCTTATGCGGGTGCGAGAATTGCCTTGGCAAATGCGAATGAAAACCGTGCATGTAGTGAACGATTTCGTGGGCAATTGTTAATTTGATGATGTCTTCTGGAACTCTGAGGTCCTGGAAGAGCGTGTTGATAACGATTTCTGTTTTCCCTTTTCTTTTTGTGATGTGGCCGAATTTGTTCTTCCAATGACCCTTCCACCGGATATAGACCTCTTTTCTTTCTACGTCTGGGAAGAAGAGACTCCAGATTTGGTTGAAGCGTTCTTCAAGCCATTCTTTATTTCTTGGCGTTGTTTTTTGCTCGTTCACTCTTGAAGAAGGAGGACTTAGTCTTTTTTAAATTGTGCTGCCACGTCAATGAGTTCGGTGTGACCCAAGAAGTTTGCCCTGCAGCAGTATCTGCTCAAACCGAGATCATCCAGCGCCTGCTTTGCTGATTCGCCCTTTTTCACTTTGTCTTGAAATTTTTCCCATAAGTGAGCTATTGGCTTCCCACAGCTGAAACAGCGGATGCTAATGATCATGCAGAGGAGCTTTCTCTTCGCTTTTTAAGGCTTATGCTTCAGGCGGGAAGCTGGGCTTCCCTTCCTTCAGCGCTCCCTTGGTATCCTGAG
>CAZDTM010000033.1:0-9900 GCA_964508385.1 Candidatus Woesearchaeota archaeon
ATCAAAGGGAGCACGCGGATGTGCCGCATGCAGTGCAGGTATAACACCCTTCGCCAACGGCCACGTTCCCGCCGCAGTCAGGACAGACACCAGAGGCAATAACCTCTTTCTTACCAACCCCAG
Organism: Candidatus Woesearchaeota archaeon; assembly: GCA_964508385.1. GTDB lineage: Archaea > Nanobdellota > Nanobdellia > SCGC-AAA011-G17 > UBA489 > CAZDTM01. The sequence continues at coordinate 124 of CAZDTM010000033.1, forward strand.
TCACGCTCGCCGATGTTTTGCCGTGAGTAGCAGACATGACGACCACCTCCTGTTTCTGTGGTTTTTTGTCCTTTGTGAGACTCAAAACTTGGATTTCTCTGCTTCCATCCCTGTAGACAGTGCATCCTTTACAGCCAAGTTCCCAAGCCAGCAAATATCCCTTCAAGACATCATCCTTTGTCGCACTGTTTGGAAAATTAATCGTCTTCGAGATGGCATTGTCGCAGTACTTTTGAAAAGCCGCCTGAATGTTGATGTGGTCTTCTGCAGAAATATCCATTGCAGTCACAAAGACCCTCTTAACCCGGTCAGGAATCTCATCAATGTACTGCAACGTCCCTTCTTCCGTGATGCGTTTAATAAGGTCATCCCTGTACAAGCCAACGCTTTCTAGTGCGCCTTTAAGATGTTTGTTGGTGTAGTACAACTGCATTTTTCCCCCTAAGATGCCATGCTTCACATAGGCTAAAGCAAAGTAAGGCTCAACACCACTGCTGACATCGAACATCATCGAGATCGTTCCTGTTGGTGCGATGTTGGTCAGAGCAGCATTTCTCATCTTAATTCCCTTCTGCTTGAAGATGCTGCCTTCCCAGTTCGGAAACACTCCCTTTTCCTCTGCAAGTTCTCCTGACATCTGGTGCGCCTGATCCTGAATGCACTTCATCACGCGTTCAGCAACGGCAAAGCCCTGTGAAGTATTGTAACCAACACCAAGCTTGTATAGCATGTCAGCAAATCCCATAATGCCAAGACCAATCCTCCTGTTTGATCTAAAAACGTCGTTCACTTTCTTCACAGGAAAATCGCTGATATCAATGACATTATCTAACAGACGTACCGCCACTCTTGTCACATACGTGAGCCTATCAAAGTCAATCTCTCCATCCTTGACAAAGTGTTCAAGATTGATGCTGCCTAAGTTACACACGTCCCCGTCATGTAAAAACTGCTCTCCGCAGGGATTGCATGCTTCGATTCTCCCCAAACTAGGAACAGGATTCGTTTCATTGACTTTATCTAAAAATACGCAACCAGGCTCACCATTTTTCCATGCGCAGTTAATGATCTCCATGAAGAGCTCACTGGCAGTCATGGTCACCTCTTTCAAGCTGTCAAAAGCAAATGTTTTCGTTCTCTCGATGCGACGCGGCTTCATTTTTTTACCATTCCATTCGCACATCCAAGGAGCAGCATCATTGTTCTTCACTGCTTGCATGAAATCATTGGTTAACCCGACGCTAATATTGAAGTTCCCGATCTCCCCCTCCTTTTCCTTGCAGTGAATGAACTCTAAGATGTCGGGATGATCCACCCTCATTACTGCCATGTTAGCGCCATGTCTGTTTTGTTGTTTAATCACTCCAAATGCTTCATTGTACACGCGTAAGAAAGAAACAGGCCCGCTGGCCACGCCACGCGACGCTTTCGTTACAGACCCGGCGGGTCTCAGGAGGTGAAAGGGAAAGCCCAGCCCAGAACCAGCTTGTTGTAGTAAGGAAGCTTCTTTTAAGGTCTGGAAAATGCTCTCCATGCTGTCTTCTGGATGAAGTACAATGCAGTTTGAGACAACGGGTGTAGGGGCGCCTGCGTTTGTGAGTGTTCTTCCAGCGGGAGTGAATTCAAAACCCGCCATCACATCGTAAAATTGTTCTTCAAGGTCGTGCACAAACTCGTCATCCTTTCCGTAGCGAAACTCAACTTCAGCAAGGGTATGGGCAATTCTCCTGAACATTCCTTCAGGATTCTCTAATACAGTCCCCTGCAGGTCTTTGAGTAAGTAGCGTTTTGCAAGCACCTGTAGCGCGTTGAGACTGAACGGGAGTTCAGTTGTCAATCCATTCAAAAGTTCTTTCTGTTTTTCAAGTTCTTCACTGTTGTGACTTCTCACATAACATACCTCCTTTTATCTCCGATTTTTTGCAAGTAGAAGTTGAGCCTCTCGCCTGAAAGACTCAAGATCTTGGAAATCAAGATAGATCGACGCAAAGCGCAAGTACGCGACAGGATCAACTTTCTTGAGTTCCTGCATCACCAGTTTTCCGATGATGGAAGTTTCCACTGTCGTGGTGTTGAGCGAGCGAAGCTTCGCTTCAATGCGGTCTGCGATTTTGTTGATCTCTTCAACAGTGATGGGTCTTTTTTTGCACGCGCGCACCATGCCGGTGATAAGCTTGTCCCTACTGAAATCTTCCCGTCTGCCGTCTTTCTTGATAACCTTGAGGTCAGTCTCAATGCGTTCGTAAGTGGTAAACCGCTTGTCGCATCTGCTACATTCGCGTCTGCGTCTGATCACCGCTTCATCCTCTCGGTCCCTGCTGTCAAGAACGCTTGTTTCCTGATTGTGACAATACGGGCAATACATTTGGCTTCAAGTTCTCCTTTCAGAGCACGACTAATGAGTTATAACAGTCATACCACCCGTGGTGTATGTCAATACGGCAACCACAACAGGTAGTGGGGGGAAAGAGAGGAGGTATATAAACACTCGTACACTAAATAATACAGAATCGGGAAGAGAGTCCACGATGGCTATATTGAAATGTGAGCAAAGAAAAGAAGTAATTGCAGCACCGCGTTTCTAAGCATAGCAGAGACCGCCAAAGAGAGAAAAAGAAGTGGCGGTTACACAAGAAGCTGGAGCAAGAAAACATACAGGATTCCTAGTACCACTCCGACTGAAGCCATAGGCATTCCATAAAGGTCGTGCTTTTCAATGGTAAAAAAGGCAAAAATCCCAAAAAGAATCGCTAATAAAGGACTGAGAAGGTAAAAAAGCAAGATTGTTGCGCTCACCTGAACCCCAAAAAAGAGCATAAACACCAGCAAAACAAAAGGCACCAGGGACAGAACAAAAGAGGTAATGGCCGAGACTGCGTAATCTGGTTCCATGCAGTAAACCTGTTCAGGGGCTATAAAAATATTTATCTTCTTGTCAGGCAGAATGGAAGCGTGCCTTACGCGTAGTAATACTTTCCCGTGCTCTTCTGTTCTGTGTCGAGTTGACTGCCTGGTTTGTTGATGCGCGCCCTGTTTGTTTCCTTATCTTTTCTGAACGTAATCTCGAGCATCTTCAGCACCCTGTTCATCCCTTCCTCCTTGCTGCAAGGCCCGAATACGCGCCCCTCCACCGCGGGCGTCCCTTCGAACACAATCATCTTGTCCGCCAAATAGTCCATGAACTGCACATCGTGGTCAACCACCACGCAACCAACTTTCTTCGTTTCCGTGAACTCCTTGATCACCTCAGCAATGTGCAGCCGGTCTTCCACATCAATAAAAGCAGAGGGTTCATCCAGCACGAACACGTCAGCATCCCTGCTCAGGCACCCGGCAACAAGCACCTTCTGCAATTCTCCACCGCTGAGGTAACTCAACTTATGTTGCAACAGCGGCTGAATGTTCAGTTTTTCAAGGATATTCTGTGCATACCACCCAGAGCTAAACTGCGCCCCGCACTCTTTCAAATAACTCTGCACATCCACGTCCTCTTCAGAGGACAACTGCTGTGGTTTGTAGCTGATCTTGACAGAAGTGATTTCCCCCCGATCTGGCTTGAGGATGCCCGCCACCATTTTCAAGAAGGTGCTCTTTCCCAGCCCATTCGCCCCCATGATGCCCAACACTTCTCCCGCAAAGATCTTCCCTGGCTGCACCACCAATGAAAAACCAGGATATGTTTTCATGACCTCAGAGAACGTCGCCATGACGTGCGTTGATCCAGTCATCGCAACCGGATTGCGTGAGAACCTGATGTGGTAATCCCTAAAACGAATGTTGTCCTCTGCTAAGTAACCATCAAGGTATTCATTAATCCCTCGCCTGACCGCCTTCGTGGGAGTGAACACGCCGTAGCACGCCTGTTTTCCGTACACAATCTGGATCTCATCGCTGATGTAGTCCAAGGTTGCTAAGTCGTGCTCGACGACAAGGACGCTGCGTTGTCCATCGGCAGTCAATGACTTGATCAACCGCGCCGCAGCGATTCTGCTGGTGATGTCCAAGAAACTGCTCGGCTCGTCAAAGTAGTAGACATCAGCGTTCTTGACCGAAGCAGCTACGATGGCTATCTTTTGCAGTTCGCCTCCGCTGAGATCGCGCAAGTCTTTCTCGAGAAGCTGCGTTGCATCCAGCAACTTCAGGTAGTCAAGAGATTTTCCACGTTCATCGACCCTCTGAAGTAACTCGCCCACCTTTCCAGTGTACGCCTGCGTCAGTAACTCAACCCGTTGCGGCTTGTAGCTCACGCGCAGTTCTTGATCATACAACCCAGTAAAGTACTCTCTCCAGAGCGTTTTGCTGTAGCGTTGTTGCACCTCATCATGCGTTCCCCCCTCTTTCCATTTCCCAAAGTTAGGAACGAATGCGCCGCTCAAAATCTGCAGCGCCGTCGATTTTCCGATGCCATTTCTTCCAAGAATCCCGATCACCATCCCCTTTTTGATCATCGGCAGCCGAAACAGCTCAAAAGAATTCTGTCCATACCGATGCACGGGGTCTTCACTCAGCGTTTCAGGTAGGTTCACGATGTGAATAGCCCCAAACGGGCAAGCCTTCACGCAAATGCGGCACGCATCGCTGCTTAATTCCTCATTGATTTTGATTTTTCCATCGACGTCTTTTGTTTTGCATTCCTTTCCCATCCGGTTGGAGGGGCAAACCCTCATGCAGTAGTATGTTCCGGGACATTGGAGCGGATGGCACTTCTCTTTTTCAACAATGGCGATACGTTTGCGCATAAAAAGACTAAGAAAAAGCAGTTAATAACGTTTACTACACCCCTCTGAGGGGGATGCCAAAGAACGCATCTCTACTGCAGCAGTTTAGCAATAAATGTTCTTCTAGGATCCATATGATTGCTAAGGGCGTGGTGCATTGCAGCAAGACGAAGAAAAGATATCATTTTTTCTTGTTTGTTTCCTCTAAATCTCCCCAAAACTATTTTTTGTTGGTTCGGTGTGAGCATACCTAGCGCATCTAGAAAGTGGCTTAAACATTCTCTCAGGTTAACCTGTAGGTAGTACGGAATGATTTTGCTTTGTGTCCCAATCTCAACAAAGAACAAAGTAAACATCTCCTGAAGTTCTGTATACTCCAAAACGCGCAACATCAGTTTTTGTACATCCTCTTTCCTGGCATGCCGCGGGTTATCTGAGAGTTGCGTTTTGGTTCGTTCAATATCCTCTTCTATGATCTTGGCAAGGATAAATGCGATGGTCTTCCATTGAATGCCATACTCGACCTTTTGTCCAGAGCGAGATTTCTGTAGCAGATTAGCTCTAACAAGGTCCTCTAATTGTCGAAAAACTACAGGGATAGATTTTCCCGTTTCAGTTGCGATTTTTGAGGCATAGTTAACTTGAGAAAAGACATTTACAAGGAGGGTATTCAGTGTGTCATTGATCTCATCAAACAGAGGTTTATGTTTAGCCATTACCTTTACCTTATGAGTAAAGCTTATATACTCTATGTTTACCCTTAGGGTAAAGAATGCCGAGGAGTATTCATGATCCCATTTGAAAAAACGTGCCAAACGGTAATAAACGAGGTCTTCAGCGGAAAAGGAGTCCAGCTAACGCCCCTCGTAGACCGAGTATTTGACTGTATCCCACCGACGCTCCGACACTATGTCGCCGCAGAAAAAGCGTATATCAAACGAAGCATACGAACCATAGACATTTATCTCGATGAACTTCAACGTGAAAAACAAGCTCTTTTTGCCGACAATCCACAGCAGGTGCTTGAAATGAGGGTGAAAGATCTCTTCCAATTTGCTGATCAACAAAAACAGGGGGAATTTATGCACGCTGCACGCCAATGCGTTGAAGATAGTGCATACGCTCTCGAGGTTGTGGTTCTTGAAGCATATGAAATTTATGAAATAAAAAGTAATGTCCCCATCATAGGCTATTTTTGGAGAAGAGGATTAAAAAACGCGCTTGGCACGCGCACACTCCCAACACGAGAAGAATCACTCGATTATATCAGAAAGCAGCAAGTGAAGGCATTTCAATTGCTGAAAATGTTTGGTGTAGAAGAAGGATCGCCTTCGAGTAGGCAGGAAATCGCGCAGCGATATCAACAACACATCCGAAACAGATGGAAAGAGATTCGTTCAGATAATTATGAAAGTGGCGTTCTTAGACTAGAAAATGCTCCGTACCCAGATAGAAACGACCTGACACGAGAGCAACAGTTTACGAGAAGTTGTTATTACATCTCCAGTAGATATAACTCTCTTCTTGAAAAAATTATTGGGTATGTCGGTGCTTTATTCACCTACTTGTTCAGGGGATCAGATGAACAGAATAACACGTACGCTCCTTCTCAGGCGTAGCTTGAGAGAAAACCAAGGACGTTCCTTATATTCTCTGGAATGAAGCTCGCTCCAGATTCCTTTCTCATCTGTGCGAAAGCCGGAGCGTATTGAACAAGAAGTTCCATACTCCGGTCAACAAAAGGTATGTCGTCCGGATAGCAGACGTGACCAATAAGCAGAGGCCCATTTTGTCCGCATCCTAACCCCGGGAAGAAGGTATACTCATGGCGCTGTGTGCGCGGTCTCTTGTCAAGCTCAACACCAGTATCATCCACATCAAGAACCAACATCACAGTATGCAGGGCCCGTCGCACGTTGCGGTCTTGAGAAGGGATAACCCGTTCCGTTCCAATCAACGCTCCAGAGACCTGTTTGTTCCCTTCGTAAAATGAAAAACGAAGTTCAGCCAAGTCGCCATGAAAAACACTGTAGCGAACATCCAGTCGAGATTCCAAAGGTTCGGTCATAAGAAAGAGTCATGTAGAACCCTTAAATGCCTTTCCATTATCATCATAGTATTAACGGACAGCTTCTCTGACTGCCATCACAGCCACCTCAATCTGTGCGCGATCCGGTTGTTTTGTCGTGATCTTCTGGAACCATAATCCCGGCGCAATGAGGGCCCTGTAAAATGCGCTGTTCTGATGGCGGGAAGCGAGTTTCAGCACTTCATACGAAACGCCTGCGACAACAGGAATCAGCGCAAGCCTCATCAAGAATTGTAGGATCCACGCATCGCTGGTAATGAACGAAAACACAAGAATGCTCACCACAAGCACCAAAAATAAAAACGCGGTCCCGCAGCGAGGGTGTTCTGGTGGAAACTTCTTGATCTGTTCAAGCGTCAGCTTCTTTCCAGACTCATAGCAATGAATGGCCATATGCTCCGCGCCGTGGTACTCAAAGACTCGTCGAATATCCTTAAAGCGGGAGATCACCAGCAAGTAGCCAAGAAAGAGAGCTACGCGCAGCACGCCATCCAGCAGATTCATAAGAATTCCTTTCTCAAGAAGAAGCTTGCTGACAAACAAAGGCAAAGCAACAAACAAACCAAGGGCCAGCAGCAGCGAAAAAAAGAGGCTCAACGCAATGCCCACCCCGCCAATCTGTTCTTCTTCCTCAAGTTGTTGGTTGCTGCTCCACATCAGGGCCCGCGTCCCAACGACAAGCATTTCCACAAGGGAGATCACGCCGCGCACAAACAAAATCTTCCCGCATCGCAATGAAGCCTGCATGCGCTCTTCTGTTTTTTTCACAATCCTCTTGTCAGGCCGTCGTGCGCACATGGCTACCCGTTTTGGGCTGATCACCATCACGCCCTCAACAAGCGCCTGCCCGCCAATCGTGTGCACCATGCCATCCACGAGAGAAGAACCTTTAAAAAACCACGGGTTCTCTTGGGCATATGAAATGCGATCTCTGCAGAGAAAAGGTAGAGTCAACCTTTCTCGACAAATTCAAGGGCACCTATGTGGGCAGGGGAAAGAAGAAAAGCGTCATCTGCACTGCATGCCAGAAGAAATTCTCCCCAGACGAAATCAAAACAAAACTGGGAATCAAGTAAGCCTTGTCCTCCACACGCGGACAAACGTATACGCCCACAGCACATCAAGCAAGAGAACGCCAGTAAACTGAAGTTGTTGTGTGTGTTCGCCCAGGAGAAAGACATCCAGGCCATACAAGAGCGTCGCCAACGCCAACAGGACGAAGCAGAACCAGAGGAAAATGAGTGTGTTCATGCGTCTTCGCCGTGCAAAGTCTACTATGGCGCGTCGTCGTGTGTCACGCACGCTTTTTTTGAGCGCGGCAAAGTAGTCGTAGTACACAATCAGAAGTACAATAAGTCCTAAGACTGCTTCTTTGTCGAAGGTTCCAGTAAAAAGAGGAGCGAGAACCACGCTGAGAAGGTAAGCTCCGGAAGCAAGATACAAACCAACCCTCAACCAATGATCACTGTGTAGTTCCTGCGCAATCTCACGAAAGAAGAGAAGGGAACGGGAGGAAAGAAAAAAAGAGGTTCTTACGAGGAGGAACAACACTCCAGCACCATACAGCACATAACGCCACGCCGTTGGATCGTAGAGTTCTACGCTTCTCGTGCTCGGAAAGAACGCAGAAAGAAAGTTAATGCCTGCAAAAACAAGTAAGACGGCAATCAAGAAGTATAGATAGTACTCAGTCCTTCCCCTCTTTTCCATGCGGAAAAGCTGGGCAGTAAATATTTAAAGCTACCCCAAGGCCGTCTTGAAGGCGCCGCCGTAGCTCAGTCGGTAGCCATGAAGTATGGCCGACGAAGAGTACGTGCTGCGTAAGCAGGGGGTCGGGGGTTCAAATCCCTCCGGCGGCTTTTTTTCAACAGGAACAACAGCAAAAACTTATATACCCTCCACACGTTTCGCGTCCCATGCAGAAAGAGCTTATTCCAATTGCTATCGCTGCCGTCTGCTCCTTGCTGTTTTTTACTGCGGTTATCTTAGTCAAGGGAAACTACGAATTTCTGTTTTACCTTTTCGTTGTTCTTGCTCTCGCAATCGCGGTCTGCATCGCGCAAAAGAAGGTGCACTTTCCGCCTTTCGTGCTCTGGCACTTAGTCGCATGGGCAATACTCCATTTAGCGGGGGGCAATCTTTCCTTCGCAGGTACCAAATTGTATGATGTTGTTCTCTACCCGATTGTCGGAGAACCCTATCAGATTTTGAAGTTTGATCAGAGTGTTGACGTGTATGGCTTCTTTGCAGCAACTTTGGCCGCATACTATGTCCTCAAGCCATTACTCAAGAAAGAGCATCACGCCTGCGCCCTCTTTTTCATTGTGATCCTGGCAGGCCTCGGCTTAGGGGCGTTAAATGAAATCTTGGAGTTTACCGCTACTCTTCTTGTTTCTCACACCGGTGTTGGTGGATACATTAACAACGCACTAGACCTCGTTGCAGATCTTCTTGGAGCCATTATTGCTATGATCTATTTACGTAAAAGAGAACGGTTCTAAGGTTTTTTCTGAGGAGAAACTATACATCTGAGAAAAGAAATCTTTAAGTAAGAGAATGCTCTTGCTTTTACACGACATGGAGGACACAGAAAAGCCACTCGTTCAGCGCGTCCTTGATCCTGCAACACTCATCCAACCACCGCTTCTTCCAGGCATTCCTGAACCTCTTGAAGCAAGAACAGAAGAAGACGAACTTGAGCCACTCCCGCACGGCCCTCTTCTTCCTGGTTTTGGAGCAGAGTTTTCAGCACCACTCGCCAGACCGCAAGATCTCTACGGTGCACCAAGGCGCCCATCAACGCATCACTACAAGGGAGTCCCGCAACGTCCCCGAGAGTAAAAAACAGCAATACGTTTATAAGAGTCTTCTCCCGCCTCCTGCGCGTGCGGGAGTCGCATAGTCTGGTCAATTGCGCAGGACTTAAGATCCTGTGGCTTAGTGCCTGCGAAGGTTCGAATCCTTCCTCCC